>JAYVUQ010000310.1:0-7659 GCA_043787785.1 Bryobacteraceae bacterium | reverse complement strand
CCGCAGTCGTCATGATAGCCTTCCAGCATTTGGAAGGCTATCTGGGTTTGCTCGAGCGGCAAACGATGGGTGAGGAGATGATCGGGAATGACGCCTTCGGCCAGCAGTCGCGTGGCTTCGGCGGCGTTGTGGTTCGACCGGAAGAAGGTTTGCAGGCGCAACTCTTTGGCCATGGCCGTATGCAGGTCGACGGGTAAGTTGGTTTCGCTGGGAATGCCAATCAAAATGCATTCGGCGCCTTTACGGGCGGCGGCAAAACAGGCGCGGAGGCTGTCGCGCTTGGCGGCGGCGTCGATGACAAGGTGAGCTCCGCGGCCGGCGGTGAGGTCCATGACGCTGGCAACGAAATTTTCTGGCTCGGTGGCAAGGGTGGCACCCATCTGGAGAGCGAGGGCGCGGCGATGGGGGCGGGGGTCGGAGATGATGACTTGCGCCGCGCCCTGGGTGCGGGCAACGGCGGCGGCCAGCATGCCGATGGGTCCGGCGCCGGTGATGGCGACGACGTCGCCGGGGGCGAGCGGATGGAGTTCGTACAAATGCAGAATGACGGAGAGGGGCTCGATGAGCGTGGCTTGGTCGAAGCTGAGGGCAGCGGGGATGGGGTCGGCGTTAGTGGCCGGAATCGTGGCGAATTCGCGGAAGAGTCCCCAAACGCCGCCAGAGCTCATGAAGCGGGAGGTGAGGCAAAGATTGGCCCGACCCGCACGGCAGAATTCACATTGGCCGCAAGTGATGGCCGGCTCAATAGCGACGCGGTCTCCGGTGCGCAGATGGGTGACTCGGCGTCCCACGGCCACAATCTCGCCCGCCGGTTCGTGCCCTAACACCATCGGATACGGCGCGCGGCGTTCGCCCACACCGCCTTCGGCCCACCAGTGGAGGTCGCTGCCGCAGATGCCGCAAGAGCAGATGCGGACCATCACTTCGCCGGCGGCGGGTTCGGGTTCATCGGGAAGTTCTACGGGTTCCAGGTGGCGATGGCTGAGGAGTTGGAGAGCGCGCACGATTTAATTTTTGCACCGATTTTGGATGGGGCCGGGAACAACCGGCATGCCTCGAGCGTATGGGAGGTAGAGAGGTAAGAAATGTTCTGTACGAAATGCGGTTCCGCGACGACGGCGATGGCCGCCTATTGCTCCGGTTGCGGTAAGCAATTGCGCTTCGATGGCGGGGTGCGGACGCAGCGGTTGGAGCGCGACATGGCGAATCGGAAGATCGCCGGCGTATGCGCCGGGCTGGCCAATTACCTGAATGTGGATGCGACCCTGGTGCGGATTGCCTGGCTGACGCTGGTAATCGCGGGCGGCTTCGGGCTGGTGGGCTATTTAATTGCCTGGATCGCGATGCCCAAGAGCATGTCCCGGCACGCCCTCTATGCTCTGCCTTCGGCTTAGCCGCTATTCTTGAGTGTCGGCGTTTGGCTGGTTGCGCTGCGCTACCTGCATCGGCTTGAGCGACACCACGTAGCTCTCGATGCCTTTGTAGAGTTGCTCGGCTAACTTCTGCCGGTAGTCGCCTCGACGCAGGTTGGCTTCTTCGGTTGGATTACTGACGAAGCCGATTTCGGTGAGAACCGCCGGCATGTCGGCACCGATCAGGACAATGAACGCGGCACGCTTGACCCCGCGATTGCGATTGCTCTTATCGCCAGTGATGAGCGCGTTTTGCACGTTGGTGGCAAACTCACGCGACTCATCCAGCTTGCTGTTGAGCGCAATCTTCTGCAGCAGGTCAGTTAACTCATGCACCTTTTTGCGGGACGACGCATTTTCGCGCGAGGCGACATCCAGCGCGCCGGGCGAGGCGGCGAAGTTCAGGTAAAACGTTTCGATGCCGGACGCCGAGTGGGCGGGCGAAGAGTTTGCGTGTATCGAGATGAAGAGGTCGGCCTTCTTCTCGTTGGCCATGACGGTGCGCTCTTCGAGCGAAACAAACGAGTCGTCGGTGCGGGTGAGGATGACGTCGTCGCTGAGGTTCCGGCGCAGCAGGGTGGCCAGGCGTTTGCTGACATCGAGCACCAGCTCTTTCTCGTGCAGCCCACCCGGGCTGGAGGTGCCAAAGTCCTGCCCGCCGTGGCCGGGGTCGATGACGATGCGGCTCACTTTGAGGCCGAGGGCGCGGATCATGGAACGATCCGGGACGGGGGCACGGTCGATGATGGCGGGCCGAATGGCTTCGGTTCGTTTGGGGATGCTAGCGGCCAGGGTGACCGGGGGGGGGGCATTGCGCGGCAGCGGATCGTCGAGGATGACGGCTTTTGCGGGTGCCACCTTGACGGCCACCGGTGCCGGTGCCCGCCGAGGCTCCGGGGCAATTTGAATTGGGAGGGCTGGGGGGGCAATGTAGGAAAGCAGCGACGCCGCGGCCTGATAGGCGGGGACGCGTGGATATAGTTGAAATTCCGGTGGCGCCGTCATCAGGGTGACGGGTTGGCGTTGGGCTCTTCGCACTGGCAAAGCGGAGGGATCAAAGCGGCGCACTACCAACTTTTCAGGCGGCTTTTCGGGCAGCTTGGCAATCAGTTCTGTCTGCTTCTGGAGCGTCCGCGAGGGCGCGCCGCCGGACCGGCGGAATTCGACAATCAACCGCGGCGGATCGAGAGCCAAGGTGGCTTTGTAGACCACCTCCGGCGACTCGACATCGAACACCAGACGAGTGAGGCCGGGCTGATTTTCCGCGACGCGGATCTGGCGGATGTGACGGTCATTTACCGTCAACTGCGCACTGCGCTGTTTGCCGGCCGCCAAGCGGGGCACAAAGCGGGGTAAATCAAAAAAGACGCGGTCGGGGTTGTCGATGCGTTCGGTGTGGAAAACAGCTTCGCCGGAAAGGGCAATCACCACTCGGGTAACGTCAGGCTGGGAAGTAAATTGGACGTCGCGGACCGACTCCACCGGTTGCGCCAGGGCACTGCCGGCGAGAACCAGGAGCCCCCAGGACCAGTACCGGATTGGGCTACTTGCCATGACCACTAGTCTACCCCTGTCCTTACCCGCTTTTGCGGGGAGCAGAAAATTACGGAGTACCCTCATTTTGCTGATTATTCAGCGTAGGGGGCAGAGGCTATTCGTTAACCTGCCGTAATGTTATATGGATTCGACCTTCGCCGTCAACGAATTCTTGTAAAACTGCAGCCGGCAAAGTTGCCTGCGCGGCGGGGGCGGCAGACCTAGGGACTTGCGTGGTCTGCTCGCGGCGGGCCAGCCCATAATATCTGCCGACCTTGTAAACATAGTCCTGGGTCTCGGCGTATGGGGGGATCCAGCCGTACTTGGTAACTGCACCTTCACCCGCGTTGTAAGCGGCCAGCACCAGCCGCTCATCGGCGAACAACGACTGGAGGTATTTCAGGTAACGAATGCCGCCTTCGATGTTCTGTTCCGGGTCGAACGCATTCGACACGCCATACTGACGAGCGGTGGATGGAATCAACTGCATGAGACCTTCGGCACCTTTGGGCGAAATGGCATAGGGGTTGTAGTTACTCTCGGCGCGGATGACGGAGTGGACGAGCAGGGGATCGAGTCCGTGGAGCTTTGATTTTTCTTCGATGATGGCGCGAATGCGGTCCGGGGCCGGCGGAAACGCAGCCATCTTCGGCTGCCGCCGCTGAGGCATGGGGGCGACTAAGCCGGAGGCGGAAATACTACGGGGTTCAGCTGGTTGTGGCTCAATAATGAGCGGCTCGACAATGCGTGCGCCATTCATGAGGGGGGCTGGCATGAGGGGGGCTGGCATGAGGGGGACGATTTTGGCCAAGGGCCGTTCGGCGAGCGCGTAGCTGGAACGGACGAGCCGGCCGGTTTGCGGATCCACCCGGACAGTCGTCTTCACTTTGCTGGCTAGCTTGGCTGCCGGGCGAGCGAGGTCACCGGCGAAGGCGGAGAGAGTGCAGATGAGGATGAGAGAAAGGTGAGTCAAGATGATTCTTATCAGTGAATTATAGCAAAATGGTATGATTCGAGGGTGAGTGGGACACAGTGCATCCAGACCCAGTGCAGTGACGTCACTTGCCATGGGTTTGTTTTGTGCGGCGGCCAGAGTCGGCGGATGGGCCGCGACAAAGCTCTCTTGCCGCTCGGACCAGTCCCCTTGGTGGTGCATGTGGCGCGTGTGGTCTGTGAAGCGACCGGCTCGGCGACCCTGGTGGGACCGCGTGATCGCTACGGTAGCTTGGGCTGGCCTTTGATTGAAGACCAGATGCCGGGTGAAGGGCCGCTGGGTGGCATCATCGCCGCGTTGCAGACCTCGGACAGCGAACACAGCCGGGCAGAACATAGCCTGATAGTGGCGTGCGACATGCCCTGGCTCACCGTCAATGCCTTGCGGGAACTGCTGGCGGAGCGCGGCAAGGTCGAGGCCGATGTCATTCTGGCGCGCAGCGAAAACGGCATCGAGCCACTGTGTGCCATCTACCATCGCCGATGTTTGCCGGTGCTCGAAGCGGCGCTGCGCGAAGGCCAAAGGGCGGTCCGCCGGGTAATCGCCCAGCTGAATGTCCACGAATGGCCCGTGCCCGATCCGCGGCTGGTCACCAACGCCAACACCGCCCATGACTGGGCGATGGTGGAGGCCGGAGGCTAGATGGATGAACTGTTTCCCCACTATATCGATTTCCGGCATGTGTATAAGACGTTTGACCGGCCCGTTTTAGTCGATACCAATTTCAACGTCAATGCGGGTGAGACGGTGGCGATCATCGGGCGCAGCGGCGTGGGGAAATCAGTTTCGCTGGGCCACATCATGGGTTTCCTGAAGCCGGACCAAGGGCGGGTGATCGTTTCACACCGCGACGTCACCGACTTCACCGACAAGGAAATGCGCCAGATCCGGCGCAAAGTGACGATGGTGTTCCAAAACGGAGCGCTCTTCGATTCGCTCACCGTGGGCGATAACATCCTCTCTTCGCTTGAGTTACGCGACGACTACGACGCGGAGAATAAGGACGATGTGGTGAACGGGCTGCTGGAAATGGTAGACCTGCTCGATACACGCGACCTCTATCCTACTGACCTCGCCGTGGGCTACAAGCGAGCCATCGCCATTGCCCGCGCCTTGGCGGCGCAGCCGGAGTGCATTCTTTACGACGAGCCCACGACGATGGTGGATCCGATCATGTCCGACCACCTGGGGGATCTGTTGCTGCGGTTGAAGACCCAGCTGCAGCTCACGTCCGTGGTAGTCACCCATGATCTGGCCCTGATGCGCAAAGTGGCTGACCGCGTGGTGTTCTTCCACGAGGGCCGGGTGATTTACTTTGGTCCGGTGTCGGAACTGGGGCAAGCGGAGCATCCGCACATCCAGGAGTTTCTGGCGATGGACCGGGTGTAAGTCGTTGATTCTTGGAGATAAGCTGCGGCTCAATACACATAAGTCTCTTATAATCAATGATTTAAGCGTTATCGACGTCTATTCGCAAATGGTTACTTCCTTGCAAGCGGTTGATATAAAGCAAGTTAGAATCTAGTCGGACAAGGTGTCAGTGACAAGGTGTCAGTCAAGGTTTCAGTCATCTTGGTCCGAGTCTAGTCCGCTTCGCGAGGCAGATGCGGCAGGTAGGCCGCGCCGTAAAGACCGGCCAAATTCCCCAGCGTCGCCTGCTCAATGCGGACGTGCGAGTTGCGATAAGTAAAGCTGCGGACTTGCACCTCGGCCATCATCGTCGGCGCGAACAGGTCCCAGGTGGGCAGCAAGCCGCCGCTCAGCAGATAGAGCGGGAAGTTGAAAATGTTGATCACCGAGGCGATCGCGATCCCCAGTGCCCGGCCCATGCTCTCAAAAATCTGAATGGCCCGCGGATCGCCCGTGCGGGCATAGTGCGCCACTTCCACCGGCGTCAGGTCGTCACCCAAACGGATCAGCTTGGCCATCGAGACTATCGCCATGGCCGAGGCATGTTTTTCGAGGCAGCCGCGATTGCCACAGTCGCAGGGGTTGCCTTCGGGCATCACGGTGACGTGGCCCAATTCACCGGCCATGCCATCGATCCCATGCAGGACGCGGCCATGGTTGATAATGCCGCCGCCGATGCCAGTCCCGAGCGTAAACATCACCAGATCGCGAACGTCGCGTCCGGCGCCCTGCCACTTTTCGCCCAGCGCGGCGGCGTTGGCATCGTTTTCCAGAATCACGGGCGTGCCGAGCCGCTCGGCAATCGCCTCGCGCACCGGAAAATCTTCGAGCGGCTTGAGGTTGTTGGAGTTCAAAATCACTCCTTCCCGCAAGCGGATGAAGCCGGGGACGCCGATGCCGACGCCAAGCAGATGACGATGGGCATAGGCGCGGCGGAGCGAGTCGATGGCCTCCACCATATTGTCGATGACGGTTTCCCGGCCGGAAGCGATGTCGGTGGGGCGTGACACTTGGTCGAGCAACTGCCCATCGGCGGAGAATGCGGCGGCGCGCAGGTTAGTACCACCCAAGTCGAGCCCAATGGTGTAGGAACTCATCGTTGTCAGCAGGATAGCAGAGAGCCTGCGATGATCGAGAGGAGCCTATGGAATTTCTGTCTCTGATCGGCTCGGCGACGCCGCCGGTACCCGATAGTCCAAACCTTTGGAAGAGCGTGGCGGAAGCCTTGTTGATCGGCCTGATCTTTGGCGCGCAACGCGAAACATCGTTGCCGCCAACCGCCGCCGGCGCGCGCGACTTTACGTTGATCGCCTTAATTGGCGGGGTTTGCGGCTTAGTGAATCAACCACTGCTGACGATGATGACCCTGGCTGTAGCCGCCCTGGCTTGGCCTCGATTCGCGGACCGACCCGAAGAGACCTCCGGCTTAACCACCCGCCTCGCCGCCTTGATCACGTTTCTGTTGGCCCACCTCGCCACCGTTCCCAATCTGCCGGGCGCCGAAACGGTGGCCGTCGCCCTGGCGGTGGTGGCCGTGGGTTTGCTGGAGATGAAGCGCCAGTTACACACGTTCTTCCGCGAAGTGATCACCGACGTCGAGTTCAACGACACCATCAAATTTTTGGCCGTCGTCTTTGTCATCTACCCCCTGCTGCCTGAGGGCCGCTTCGGGCCGTACGGAGCCTTCGAGCCGCGTAAGATCTGGGTCTTCGTCATTCTGGTCTCTACCATCTCTTACTTGGGATATTTCTTTGAACGCTTCCTGGGCGGCTGGGGCATCCGCCTGACGGGCCTTTTGGGCGGCATCTCATCAACCACGGCCACGACGATGGCCTTTGCGAAGCAGGCGAAGGAGAGCCCGGGCCAAATCGGCTTGTTGTGGCAAGCCTCCACGCTGGCCAACGCGGTGCAATTTCCGCGGGTGCTGGCCCTGATGGCAGCCTTAAATTGGCCGCTCGCCGTGGCGATGGCTTGGCCGTTGCTGACGATGTCGGCGGCGGGGTTGGCTTTGAGTTTTTGGCCGATTGCCGCCCAGACTGCAGCCGTGGAGACAGCAGCCGGCGAGGCGGTGGCCGCGGCGAAGATGCCGTTGCGGAATCCGTACCGCTTCCGGCCGGTGCTGCGCTTTGGGCTGGTCTTTGCCGCCTTGCTGGTGGTCTCGCGCGCGGCAGCCGCCAACTTCGGCACGGCTGCCATCTTCGTCACCAGTCTCATTGGCGGCTTGATCGATGTCGACGTGATTGTGGTCTCCACGTCCGAAGTGCAGGCCGCGGGCCACATCGCCGGCGGGGCGGCACAGCAGGCAAT
>JAYVUQ010000309.1:0-6528 GCA_043787785.1 Bryobacteraceae bacterium | reverse complement strand
TCACGACGAAACGTCTATTGCGTTTGCCCCGCAGCCGTTCTATCGAGCAAGAGATCGAGGAGCCCGACGCGACCGAGCTGGCCGCATCCGATACCGATCCGATACTAATTCTCGAAACTGACAACATGTGCGACACTCCCCAGATGGACACCGCGCGCGATTCCGGGCTCTTCAACGAAGATCTCGCTCCCGTCGAGCCCGGCAAGCGCACGTGGGGCATTTATGACTACGCTTCGCTCTGGGTAGCGATGAGCGTTTGCATCCCCACTTACATGCTCGCTTCCGGCCTCATCGCCAGTGGCATGAATTGGTGGCAGGCCGTGGGCACCATCCTCTTGGGAAACCTGATCGTCCTCGTCCCGATGCTGCTCAATGCGCATGCGGGGGCCAAGTACGGCATTCCCTTTCCGGTGCTGGTGCGGGCGTCGTTTGGTGTGCGGGGGGCGAACATCCCGGCGCTGTTGCGGGCGCTGGTGGCCTGCGGCTGGTTCGGCATCCAGACCTGGATCGGCGGCCAGGCGATTCATTCCATGCTGCAAATTTTGTGGCCGGCGGCGCAGAGCCCCTGGTCTGTCTGGCTCTGCTTTGGCGCGTTCTGGCTGCTAAATATGTTCGTAATCTGGCGCGGCATTGAGACCATCCGATTCCTGGAAGGCATTGGCGCGCCGTTCATGCTGGCGATGGGATTGTTGTTGCTGTGGTGGGTAACGGGGAAGGCGGGCGGGTTGGGCCCGGTGCTGAGCGCGCCGGGGAAGTTCCGCACGTTGGCCGGGTTTCTCCCGGTCTTCATTCCGTCGCTTACGGCGATGGTGGGCTTCTGGGCCACCGTGGCTTTGAATATTCCCGACTTCACGCGTTACGCCAAAAGCCAAAGCGCCCAAGCCTGGGGACAGTTACTCGGCCTGCCCACGGCGATGACCCTGTTCTCCTTCATCGGCGTCGCCGTCACGTCGGCGTCGGTCGTCATCTTCGGCGAAGCGATCTGGGATCCGGTGGTGCTCATCGGCCGCTTTCAGCAGCCGCTGATTGCTTTCGTCGCGCTGATTGCGATCTTGGTGGCGACCCTGAATACGAATGTGGCGGCCAATGTCGTTTCGCCTTCCAATGACTTTTCGAACCTGAACCCGCAGCGCATTTCCTTTCGCACCGGCGGACTCATCACCGGCGTGATCGGCATCATGATGATGCCCTGGAAACTGCTGGGCGATTATGGCGCTTACATCTTTGGCTGGTTAGTCGGATATTCTGGCCTCATGGGCCCTATCGCTGGCGTGATGATCGCCGATTATTTCTTTGTGCGCTCGCGAACTTTACAGGTGGACGACTTATACCGGCGCGGCGGCCAGTATGAGTATCTGGGTGGTTACAACCCTTGGGCCCTGGTGAGCCTGGCGCTGGGCATCGTGGTCGCCTTGCTGGGCTTGGCGATGCCGCCGTTGCGCTGGCTTTATGACTACGCCTGGTTCGTGGGCTTTGCGGTATCGGCAGCCGCCTATGTTGGGTTGATGAGGAAGGACCGAGCTTGACTCAAGGACTCGCTGAAGAACTGCCACCGTTGAGCGGCCAGGAAGCGTTGGTGGAAGCCAACCGTTGCCTTTTTTGCTATGACGCGCCTTGTACGCACGCCTGCCCTACCCATATCGACATTCCACGCTTCATCAAGAAAATTGCCACCGGCAACTTGGTAGGCTCGGCGCGCACGATTCTGGAGGCCAACTTACTCGGAGCTACTTGCGCGCGGGTATGCCCGGTGCAGGAGCTTTGCGAGGGCGCTTGCGTGCTGGGCAGTGAGCACCGGCCGATTGAGATTGGCCGTTTGCAACGGCATGCGATGGACGAGTCCGGGGGGAAGGATTTGGTGCGGCGCGCGCCGGCGAGTGGGCGGCAGGTGGCGGTGGTCGGGTCAGGCCCGGCAGGCTTGTCGTGTGCGGGTGAATTGGCCCGGCGCGGCTATGCGGTGA
The DNA here is from genome assembly GCA_043787785.1 of Bryobacteraceae bacterium. Taxonomy (GTDB): domain Bacteria; phylum Acidobacteriota; class Terriglobia; order Bryobacterales; family Bryobacteraceae; genus JALHNI01. The sequence continues at coordinate 4,567 of JAYVUQ010000309.1, read as the reverse complement.
CGGTGTTCGAGAAGCGGCCGCTGGCGGGAGGGCTATCGACTTACGGCATCATTTCGTTGCGCGAGCCGATAGCGGCCTCGCTCGACGAGGTGCGCATGATCGAGCGGCTCGGTGTGTGCATCGAGACGGGGGTAGAAGTTCAAGCATTGGACGAGCTTCGCGGCCGCTTCGACGCGGTGTTTCTGGGCGTCGGACTGGGCCAAACTCCAGCGCTCGGCATTCCCGGCGAAGAGCATATTCTGGATGGGCTCGCCTACATCGAGCAGAGCAAGCTGGATCCGGCGGGTATGAAGATCGGGCAGAGCGTGGTGGTGATTGGGGCGGGGAACACGGCCGTCGATTGCGCCACCATTGCCGTCCGGTTGGGTGCCCAGCACGTGACAATGGTCTATCGGCGCAGCGAGAACGAGATGACAGCCTACGGGCATGAGCGTGATTTCATCCGGCGCGAAGGCGTGGCGATTCGGTTTCTGACGCAGCCCGTGCGGGTGACGCCGGAAGGTCTGGTTTGCGTGCCGATGAAGTTGGGCGCGCCGGGCAGCGATGGCCGTCCGCTGGCGACGCCTTCGGGTGAGCCTGAGTTCTTGATTCCCGCTGACCAGATTGTGAAGGCCAATGGACAGGAGAAAGCTGCACCTTTCGGCCTCGTGCTCGAACGCGGCTTCGTCCAAGTGAACGCCGACTTCGAAACTAGCCAGCCCGGCGTCTTCGCTGGCGGCGACTGCATTCGCGTGAAGAACGCGGCCTCCACGGTGATGGCCGTTCAAGATGGCAAACTCGCCGCCGAGGCGATCCACCGGAGGCTGCAAAATGGCTGATCTCAGCATCAACTTCGCGGGCATCAAAAGCCCGAACCCCTTCTGGCTCGCCTCGGCCCCGCCCACGAACTCGGGCGCCCAGATCCATCGCGCCTTTGCGGCGGGTTGGGGTGGCGCGGTTTGGAAGACGATCGGGCCGCCCGTGCTCAACGTCTCCAATCGCTACGGTGCCTTTCACTATGGCGGCCAGCGCATGGTGGGCATCAACAACGTCGAGCTCATCTCGGATCGTCCGCTCGCCGTCAACCTGCGCGAGATCGCCGAAGTGAAGCGGGCCTGGCCAGATCGCGCCGTGATCGTCTCGGCAATGGTGGAGAGCCAAGCGCAAGCCTGGCACGACATCGTCCGCCGCATCGAAGACACCGGCGCGGACGGCATCGAGCTCAACTATGGCTGCCCCCACGGCATGAGTGAGCGCGGCATGGGCGCGGCCGTGGGGCAAGTGCCCGAATACTGCGAGCAGATCACGCGCTGGGTGATGGACGTGGCCCGCATTCCGGTGATCGTGAAGCTGACGCCGAACATCACCAACATTGTGAGCCCGGCGCGCGCGGCGCTGGCGGCCGGGGCCAACGCCTTGTCGCTGATCAACACGGTGAACTCGATTACGGCGGTGGATCTTGATACGCTCGAGATCTCGCCCAATATCGGTGGCAAGGGTGGCCACGGCGGCTATGCCGGCCCGGCCGTGAAGCCGATCGCTTTGAACATGCTGTCGGCCTTAGGCGCCGACAAGATCGGGTTGCCCCTCTCGGGCATGGGCGGCATCTCCACGTGGCGCGATGCGGCGGAGTTTCTGCTGCTGGGCGCGAGTAGTTTACAGGTTTGCACGGCCGTCATGCACTATGGCTTCCGCATCATTGAGGACCTCTGCGATGGCCTCGAAAACTGGATGGACGAGAAGCGCTTCGCTACGATTGCGGATGTCTCCGGCAAAAGCCTGCATCGCATTTCAGACTTCCAGCACTTTGACCTATCTTTCCGCGCCGTCGCCCGCATCGATGAGTCAAAGTGCATCCAGTGCAACCTCTGCTACGTCGCCTGTCACGACACGGCGCATCAGTGCATTGATCTGGTGAATGCCGCCGGGCAGCTCGTCGAGCCGTACAGCTACCCGGTGGACGCGAACGGCAAGGCCGAAGCTCTCAACCGGCCGCGTCCCGTGGTGCGCGAAACCGACTGCGTTGGCTGCCGGCTTTGCTACAACGTCTGCCCCGTGGATCATTGCATTTCGATGGTGGAAGTACCTTCGGGGCGCGCGCCGGTTACTTGGAATGAACTCATGCGCACCCAGCCCGCCCTCACCGAAGATTGGGAGGCGATGGAGGAGTATCGTAGAAAAGTTGGGATCGATGTGCACTAGGTGCCACACTGTGAGACCTTGACCTATGCCCCTGCTGATTCGCAATGCTGACATCGTCACCGCGGACTCCCGTTCGCGCGCAGACATTTACGCCGAGGGCGATTCAATTACCCGGATTGGCCGGAACCTCGATGCGCCGCCCGGTACGGAAGTAATTGACGCCACCGGCAAGCTTGTTTTCCCAGGCTTTATTGATCCGCACGTGCATCTCTATCTCCCATTTATGGCTACCTTTGCCAAGGACACGCACGAAACCGGCAGCATCGCGGCCTTAGTTGGCGGCACCACCACTTACCTTGAAATGTGCTGCCCCTCGCGTTTGGATGACGCCCTGGAAGGCTATCAACTGTGGAAGAACAAAGCCGCCGGGGCCAGCGCTTGTGACTACTCATTCCATATGTCCGTCACGCGCTTCGAGAAGCAGACGGAAGGTCAGTTGCGCGACATTGTGGCCGATGGCATCGCTTCTTTCAAAATCTTTCTGGCTTACAAGAATTTCTTCGGCGTCGATGACGGCGAGATGTACGAGACTCTGCGCTTAGCGAAGAAATTGGGCGTGATCGTGACGGCGCATTGCGAGAATGCCGAACTGGTGGGTCGTCTGCAAGCGAGCTTGTTGGTCCAAGGCAAAACCGGCCCGGAATGGCATGAGCCTAGTCGGCCCGAATCCGTGGAAGCGGAAGGCACGCATCGCTTTGCCACGTTTCTTGAGAATACAGGCGCGGCGGGCTATGTCGTCCACCTGTCGTCGTCAGGCGCACTCCAAGCGGCCATCGCCGCCAAGCAGCGGGGGACGCGCCTGTGGGTGGAGAGCGTGTTGCCGCACTTCCTCCTCGATAAGACCTATGCGGAACGCCCCGGCGTTGAAGGCATGAAGCACGTGATGTCGCCGCCCTTGCGTCACCAGCGCAATCAGCGCCTGCTGTGGGACGCGCTCGCCGCTGGCCTCATCGACACTGTGGGCACCGATCATTGCCCGTTCGACACGCAACAGAAATTGCTGGGCGAAGCCGCATTTACTCAGATTCCCAACGGCATTCCGGGCATTGAGGAACGCGTCAGTCTGCTATATACCTACGGCGTGAAGCGCGGCACGCTCGGCCTGCATCGTTTTGTCGACGCGGCCAGCACGCGTGCCGCCAAGCTTTTTGGACTATTCCCGCGCAAGGGCACCATCGCCGTAGGCAGCGATGCTGACCTCGTCATCTTCGATCCCGATTACCGCGGCGTGATTTCCGCCCAGACCCAGCATACGAATTGCGACTACAGCGGCTTTGAAGGCTTCGCCGTGGAGGGCCGTCCGTCCGTAGTCACTGTGCGCGGTAAGGTGCAGGTGCGTGAAGGACTATTTGTTGGCGAACGTGGCCGCGGCCAGTTACTGCGGCGGGAGGCGACTTACTAATATGGTGGTAGATTCAGAGCGAGTAATTGCGGAACTAAAGGAACTGCGGGCGCTGACCGGCGACGAAAACGGTGCGCAGCGTGTCGCGTGGACAGACACGTGGCTGGCCGCTCGCGAATGGTTTACCACTAAGCTTGGTGGGCTGCCGATTAAGGACCATACCGATACCGCCGGCAACCGCTGGATCACCTTGCCGGGTGATTCGTCACAGACGCTGATTCTCGGCAGTCACCTCGACTCGGTGCCCAACGGCGGTTGGCTCGATGGCTGCCTCGGCGTGCTTACCGCGCTGGAGACCCTGCGCGCCTTTGCCCGCACCTATCACGGGCGTCCGCCGCTCACCATCAAACTGGTGGACTTTGCCGACGAAGAAGGTGCCCGATTCGGGCGTAGTCTGCTGGGCTCCTCCGCCTTTGCCGGCACTCATTCGATTGCCGCCGACCGCGGTCGCCTCGACCAGGACGGGATTCGCTTAGAGGACGCACTGAAGCGGTGCGGCGTCGACATTGACCGCTTCCCCGAAGCGGAGGGCGAGCGGGCCCATGCGGCCGCTTACTTGGAACTGCATATTGAGCAGGGCCCGGTGCTCGAGAACCTCGGTTTGCCGCTCGGTGTCGTGCTCGGCACCAAGGGCGTTGAGCGCCACGCCATCACCTTCCACGGCCAGGAGGCGCACTCCGGGGCAACGCCGATGAACCAACGCCGAGACGCCCTGGCGGCGGCCGCGAAGCTCGCCCTCGAAATCCGCACCATCGCCCGACGCCATCCCGACGCCATCTGCACCATGGGCAGCGTCAAAACCTATCCCGGCATCGCGACCGCCATCGTCGGCCGCTGCGAATGCACGCTCGACCAGCGCGACCTTGACCCCGCCGTGCTCGCCGAGATGTACGCCGAAGCCAAAGCTGCCAGCCAACGCTTCGCCTTCGAAGAAGGCTGCACCGTTAAATGGTCCCGCATTTGGGGCATCGAGCCGGTGCCCTT
>JAYVUQ010000308.1:0-1537 GCA_043787785.1 Bryobacteraceae bacterium | reverse complement strand
GCGTAAGCCAGGTCAGTCCGCCGGTGGACCTGGCCTGGAGGCCCAACCCGTGGGCCGGTTCGCTCGGTAAAGGGTACAGGGGCAACCCCCGGCATCCTGGGTATCAAGATAAGGTAATCAAATTCAACACGTTAGCGACTTCAGGATGCGGTGGGCCTCGACTCCACCGTATTTTTCACGCGTTCCGGTCCCGCTCGCCGTTGCTGCGGCGGTCAGCAAAGACGTCCGCCGGGTGTTGCTTGCCCGGTATATCGAACATTTATGCGAGACGCGGAACTTCCGCGCTGAGCCTGGAAAAGGGGGACTGCTATGTTCGGGATGGCCGGAGCCGGCCACGGAATGGCATGAAAGTCCTCGTATACGAGGACTTTTGTCGCGGAGTTTAAGGCGAATCTGGGCCGGCGTTGGAAGCGGTGGCCCTTTGAAAAGCAATTGATGGACAGGCTTTTGACCCTCGGATTGGAGCAAATTATGCCTAAATCCGCTTCCGTATCCTGATTTTTTGCTTGGGGTACGGTTGGCTCCGCGCCCGAGCGAACTGCTGCGCTGGTATCTCTCTCGAAAGTCCTCGCCGATGGGGACTTTCATGCCATTCCGTGGCCGGCCCCCGGCCATCCCGAACTTAGCAGCGTGACCCCTATCAGCGCTGACATCTTGACTAACTACGAACACCGACAGTATTGTCCATTCGGTATCCCGACCCCTCTTAGTCAGGGGACTTTGCGCTTTGCCCGGCATGGGTGAACGGCCACGGCACGCCCTCGATCCGGCTCTCGTGTGATGCCTCCACAGAGGCGCTGTTGTACCAACTGGGTAGCGTCCAGATTCCCTGAGCAACGCTGACCAGGCTCATCTCGCCGCCGCAAGCGTGCCCGCCTGCCTTTCCCTTGAATTCGATTTCCGCGGGGTGCTACGACTCTCCCGAGTGCCGACGCCGATCCACGTCCGGTTAGTGTTGGCGATGGGCGCGGTCGCCGCGGCGGTCATCGCCTGGACTGCCGTGGCCGCCGCACCCGCCCGACCGGACCCCATTACCTTCGAAGACATCGCCAGGCAGGGGGGCGTTGACTTCGTGCTTCGGAACTCAGCTACGCCGCTAAGGCACCAGATCGAAACGATGGTGGGTGGGGTGGCCTTGTTCGACTATGACAACGACGGCCGGCCCGATCTCTACTTCGCGAACGGAGCGCCACAGCCCGCGCTCGAGAAATCCGACCCGTCCTACCACAACCGCTTCTATCGGAACGAAGGCGGAGGCCACTTTGCCGATGTCACCATCGCCGCCGGCGTTCGGGGAGAGGGCTATGCGATGGGGGTTGCCGCGGGCGACTTCGATAACGATGGCTTCACCGATCTCTTCGTGGCCGGAGTGGACCGCAACCTCCTCTATCGCAACCGCGGAAATGGAACCTTCGAGGACATCACCGCGCCCGCCGGACTGATGCACCGTGGCGCAGGTCACAAGCCGTGGTCCATCGGGGCCGGGTGGTTCGACTATGACAATGACGGACGGCTCGACTTGTTCGTGGTCAACTAC
>JAYVUQ010000307.1:0-9028 GCA_043787785.1 Bryobacteraceae bacterium | reverse complement strand
GTGGTTTGGCCCAAATTGCCGCCTTGTACCGGGATCGGATTGGGGCTCGCCGTGAGGGAATTGCCGGTGGGCGTGGGGGCTGCGCCCGAAGCCGTTTTGATGTTGCCATTGAGGCCCGTAGGATAGAAGCCACCGGAAGTGGCGTTGGCGGCTCCACCGTAGGCCAGCCTCAACACTTCGCCGGGCGTACGCACTTCAGAGAGCGCATTGGTGTCCGTGTTGAAATAGAGGGTGCCAGAAGGCGGCGGAATGTGGTCCAGGACGTCGAGCGCCGCGGTGGCCAGATTCAGACGTGCGATCTGGGCGCGAATGGCGCCGGAGTGGAAGGCTTCCACGGCCAGAATCCGGGCCGCATAGCCCAAAATGGCCTTGTCCTGAATCAACGGCGCCGCGCCGCCATAGGCCGTTACGCCAATGTCTTCTAGAGCGCGCGCCACCACCAGGAAGTCCCCTTGGCTTCCGAAGCCAATACCTAAGGCTGCCAGATTGATCGCCGGTTTTGCCACCGGAGTGCCACCGACCGAGGTGATTAGATCGCGCAGTAACTTCACATGGGTCACCTCATTCGCTGCCAGTTCGAGCGCGATGTTGCGGACAGCGGCATCGGCGAACGTCACCTGCGAGCCGCCCGTAGTTGGCCCCGTCATGCCGGAACCGGATACAGCCACGCCCATCTGCGTGATTGTTTGGCCGGTGGTCGCGGCCGTGTAAAACTCGGCCTCCAGATACTCGAGGTTCAAGGCGAATTGAGCAATATCGAGATCCGTGATGGCGCTCTGCGCTCTCGCCTCTTTCGATCCAGAGATCACGGCCGTGGCCATGGCTCCGGCCAATCCCAATTTCCGCACGAAGTTACGCCGGTCGGGCGAAGCCTCGATCATGTCTTTAATTAGTTTATTCTCAATCATTTCGGTCTTCCTTATCGCGGTTCTTGGAGCGACGTGACCCACTTGGCTTGGTTTTGGCCACTCCGCCTCACAATTAGCGATACGGTGTGATGAGGACGAACGGATTAAATAAACAATGGCCAGTAACATGCTCTGGACACCCGGTTAGCGGTAAAACGGTTGCCAAGTCAGCCTCCAGCGCGCCCCAGGTCCAGCGGGGCACCAAGCGGAGCCCTCGTTTACGGTCGGAATTGCCACGCCCGAAAGGCGCAGCATGCGGGGCATCCCCCTCCTTTTGCCAACGCCCAGCATGAAGCTAACCAATTGGCAAGGCGAGTGCTTCTACTACTGCGAATTTCGTCTGGTGCCTGGATCTCAGTATTGTGTGTCCTTGGCGGCGCGGGGCACAATGCCTCTCCGGGCACCAAGGGAAGCCGCAAAGGGCCAGCCCGGTGCTCTGCCTGGCACCATCCATTCCATCCAGTGTCAGGCCTCCCTGATAATGATGGCGCAACTACCTCGGCAAGGGGGGGGCCATCCGCGAAACTCGCTCAAGGGATTCGGTTGGCACTCAAAATGCAATCCTGTTGCGAAGGTACTTGAGGAGATCGCACAAGCCAAACACAGATGAAACCCGCCAGACAGACTATCGCTGTTGGTGTGATCATGAGGGCCTCATTGGCATCCTCATGAACGGGCAGAAAGTGAACTTCGAAGGCCTTCCCACGCACATAGCGCCGTCCGGTTGGACTGTCGCGATGACTCACGCCGGAGGTCCTCCGAAATGGACCATCAAAAAGATGAGGCCTAAAAGACGGCAAGGTGAGCGTGAAGTTGAAGGGCGCATGCAGTCTGAGTGTCAGCTTTCAGGGCAACCGAAGGCCGACAGCGCGATCTACCGCGACGATTTCGAGATAGCCGACAATAGTGCGAAATTACGATGAACCGTGTATCGCTACTCTTGATTTTCGGCGGACTACTATCTTCAGTGGTCCATGGTCAGGACCGGGATGCCCGAATAGCAGATCTCGATAAGAAGCTAACCGAAGCCCGCGAAGCGGCCTCAACCCTACAACGCACAATTGAGACTTTGGCCACCGAACTCACGAGCCTGCGCCAAAGCGACAAAACGATCGTTGCGCCATCCGCTCCGCCACCCGAACCAATCGTTGAAACGCACAGCGCTCCGAAGGAGCATGCGTTCAAGAATAAGATCCTCGGCGTGGACCTTGGTGGGGATGAACGCGACAAAAACCTAGCCGGGCGGCCAGAACTCTTTATTCAATCGCGCTTTCAGGCCTTTCCGTTGCGTGGAACCGACCTATCCTCGGCCCCTTCCAACTTCGTCCTCACCCGCATGGAATCGAGGTGGGCCGGCCGGATTTCGAATAAGATCGGCTTGGGATTCGAGCTTCAATATCACCCCGCCCCGATGGGCGCTGCAGTTGAAATTGTGAACGATGCGTTTGTCGAATACTATGCTTCCAAGCAAATCACGATTCGCGCTGGTCAGTTTGTGAAGCCATTCGGTTTCGCGATCCAGCAGTCCAGTAGCGTGCGGGAAGCACCGGAGCGCGGAATCTTCGCGGGCTATTTTTTTCCCGGCCAGCGCGATCGCGGTGTCCTGATCGCCGTGAAACTCGATGAGTTAGGGTCAGCGTGGAAGGGGGCGCAGGTTTCCGCAGGCGTCCTCAATGGGAATCGCTTCTTTGTGGACAACAACCGCCAGCTCAACTACAACCTTAGGTTTCGTAAGATTTTCAGCAGCGTTCCGCTTGCGGTCGGAGCTTCGGTGCAGCTGGGGAAACAGCTGCTTCCGCCAGGAGTTAACGGGAGCACGAATGAGAATCTGTACGGCGCGGATGTCCAGTGGTCCTGGAAGCGGGTAGGCGTCCGCGCCGAAGTTGCAGGAGGCAACATGCCCTCGACGCTGCTCGGCCTCACGCCGGAGTTTGCGCCACTCTTTCGTCCGGGAGCGCACGCCGTGGGAGGAACGGCCTTGATTAGCTTTCGCGTCGTTGGCCGGGATCAAGTTTATTGGCGTTACGATCAGTTCAACCGCGATCTGGTCTCCGGAGAGAATATTCGGGCGTTTGACATCGGTTACTTCCATTACATCGGCGAGAACTCCAGGCTCGGCGTGGATTACCAATTCAAGAATAAGATCTCGAATAACGATGATCGATTGAACACAAGACTCCAAATCATCTGGAACGTAATGTACTAGCGATCCCGCTGCACTTGGCAGGATCAAATGAGGTAAAGGAATGTCCCTAACGAATCGTATTGTCGTCGGAGCCATGATTCTTGGAGTATTGGCGTTTGGAGGAGCGTATCGGTACGTCACCTCGGGCGGTCTGATCGCGAGGCAAGCGCCCGGTTCTCTGGAAACATCCGCTACGCGCTGGGCCTTGAAGGTGAGCGTTCCTGCCGAGGCGAAAGATAGAAAGAATCCGGTAAGCGTTACTGACGCAACCATCACGGCCGGCCAGGTTCTCTACAAGCAGAAATGCGAAGTGTGTCATGGGTCCGACGGCTTCGGAAAAACGGATGCCGGTGCAGGTTTGTATCCACCACCCATCGATTTGCGGGGACCGGAGATCGCCAAGAGTACCGACGGAGAACTTTTCTATTTCATTCAGAACGGAATCCGCAACACGGCCATGCCCGGCTGGCAGATGCCGGACGAGAACATCTGGCAACTTGTCGTGCTGATCCGCAACCTGCCGAAAACGGCATCGGTCAAGTCCAAGAGTGCTGCAATCAATTCATCGGCGCAGTACGTTGGGTCGGTGGCCTGCAAATCATGTCACGCGGCGATCTACCAACGGTGGAGCAAGACCCTGATGGCTAACGTCGTGCGCGACCCACGCGAGCATCCGGATGCAATCATCCCCGATCTCTCGAAGCCTGATCCGTTGGTGACGTTCACATTAGACGATATCGCCTTGGTTTATGGAAGCAAATGGAAGCAACGCTACTTCAAGAAGGTGGGCGACGATTATTTTCCCCTGCCGGCGCAATGGGATGTTATCAATAAAAAATGGCGACCCTACCACGTTGCAAAAGGCGCGGATTGGTGGACTCAATTCTATCCCGATCAAAACTCGCAACGCCCGACTGGGCCGCTGTGTGACGGTTGCCACGTTGTAAACTACAATATTGAAACCAAGAGGGCGACCGAATCCAATGTCGGTTGCGAAAAGTGTCACGGAGCCGGCAGTGAGCACGTAAAAACACCGAAACCCCTAAATATAGTCAATCCATCCCGCCTGGACTACGTCGCGGCCAACGATACTTGCATTCAATGCCATTCTCAGGGGCAACCGTTGGTGAAACCAATCCAAGGTAAATACTACGATTGGCCGGTTGGCTTTCAAGTGGGCCAAAAGCTGGGAGACTTCTGGAAACTGGAGGAGCACAAGCTCGGACAATTAACCTTTACCCACTTCCCTGACGGAACTGCCCACAAAAACCGCATGCAAGGCAATGATTATACGACCAGTCTGATGTACGCGCGCGGCGTAACATGCTTCACCTGCCATGATGCGCATGGCACCGAGAACAACGCACTCCTGCGAAAGCGCGCGAACTCCTTGTGTCTCGATTGTCACGGCCCGTCGTCTGCGAATGGACCGCGCGCCGCGACAATCGAACAACACACGCATCACAACGTCGGCAGCCCCGGCAATGAATGCATCTCCTGCCACATGCCTAAGATCGAACAGACGCTTGCCGACGTCAACGTGAGGAGCCACACCTTCAAATTCATCCCCCCTTCTGCTACCGAAACGATGAAGATCCCAAATTCCTGCAATACTTGCCACAGGGATAAGACTGTCCGATGGGCTGAAGACGCGCTGAAACAGTGGCCCGAGGTTTCGCCTTGGAGAATCGTAAGATGATCCGGGCACTCCCATTTCTGCGTCGCCGGGCTGGCGAGGAAATCGGAGGAAAACGGGACATCGCTTGTGGAGTGCATCCCAATCTTCGGGGCCGGGCCAGTTTTGCGCAAACTCGCGCGTGTCGAGCCACGCCGGTGCCCCACCCGAGGGCTCGGCGCCAATCCCAGATGAGCGCGCGCCGAGAACCACTCCCCATCTTCCGCCCGCCCCACCATCCGGGCCCGTAGTATGAAACCTAGTGCCGAAACCTAGTGCCAGACATTTTTTCGGGGCAAACAAACCTAGCGCAATTCAACTAACCCATGGGGCCATCCACGCGAGCTGGCGCCATTCCCGGACTTCGGTAGCCTGGTACGCCAGGGATGAGGGGGATGGGTAATTCGGCCCGTTAGAAGGGGTAGTGCAAGACGCAAAGCGGCTGAAGCGAGGGAAGGCTTTACCTTCCGAAGTACTTTCGGAAGTGTCCTTGGGCATAGTCGTGAATCGCTCGACGCCGTGCTTGGTCAGGTCTACCAAATGGTCAGGGGCGACTAGACTCGGCTGGTGCCCTTGTTGGTGCTGGTACAGCTTGAAGGTTCCCGGCGTCTTGCCGACCAAAGCAAGGATTTCCGCTCCCGTGACATGGCCTTTCAGCGAGATGACACGCTGCTTATCGACGCGAATGATGTAGGGACGGGCATGCGGCACCCGCTCGCCGCGCTTGCAGTATTCTTGAACATCCACTTCTTCGATTTCAAATTCCTGATGTTCCATAGATCCGGAGCCCTCCTTTGAGCTCGTTCTGAGTCTGACGTTACGGTGGAGCATTTTTTGGAGACGCAGTTGCAATGGCGTCCCGTGGTTGTGGAAGCAGCCAAAGCTCTTCACCAAAAGGGTGCTGCCCGCAACGAGATTCCAGCGCACTGGCACTGGAATTGGGAATCCAAAGCTTCGGAGCCTGGGGTTTTAGCTTTTAGTTTCATTGGGATAGAGTGTGATGGGAAGCTTCAAGGCCTGATGAAGTTGGATGTGGCAACTCATTCGAGCAGGCTTTCAGGCCAAGAAGGAAAGCCGATCGCGTCGTGCAGTGGCACGCTGGGGCCATGATGGGCGACACGGAGTATAGCGTTACAGCAAGCTGCCACGAGCATGTGGAAGCGGAGGCAAACTATGGAGCCGGTCGGCTTCTTTTCTTGCATGGGGTATTTGACGAATATGTTAGAGCTTCCCAGCCAACGTTTGCCCTCGTTCAGGGTGCTCAAAAACAATTCGGCAATACCCTTACGACTACCTTCTGGCGGGTGGTCGAGTCTCTGGATGTTCCCGCGCTCGGGGTAATCGGGAAACACCCCCCCTCAATGGTCGAGGAGAGATCGACAGCACCCAGCCCTTTCGATATTTCATCCGTTCTCGAAAGTTCATCGAGCAATTCTCCTCCATAACCGAAGCTGAGGCCTTCGCCCTGGTGCAGAGTTATTGCTCATGGAAAAAGCGTGGGCCGCTCGGGCAGAAGGAATTGGTCCTTCGCGATGATAACGGGGCCGAACATGTTTTCTTGTTTGAAACGTTCTCGAATACTCACGATGTGCTGACGCTGGTCACTTACGTCAAACGACACCAAGGCATCGTCGCATCGGCCCGCGCCATGACGGGCTCGCCGTTCTAATGGTCCTCGTGGGTTACATCGCATGCGGTCGATTCGGAATACCACCGCCAATTCTCGCTCTTGATTTTAAACACGATAAAATGCATTATCACGCATCGCGGCATGCTCCGACCGCTTGAACGGTAGGTTCACGAACTAGCCCCAATGCGTGCGCATGGCCCGCTCACTCCGTGCGCGGCTGGAGTAGGTTTCTCACTAAGTAATGGCGATCACCTCGTGGACCTCCACCCGAGGTATTTCCACCACGATGCCCCCTGACCGCACTCGCCAAACGGCGGCGGCGTCCGCAGTCAGCAGGCGCACTTCCTTCGCCGTCCGGCCCGCGGGTAGGTCGATCTCTACTACTAAAGCTCCCGTGGGGAAAACCTCGCGGATCGGACCCTTCATCATCATCGGATTGGTGAGATTCACTAAGTGCAATGCTAGTGAATCTTTTTGCTGCCAGTAAGCCAAATCCAGCACTCCGGCGCCGGAAATCCTGACAGGGCTCGCTTGGGGAGCTGCCCATAGAATCGCATTGCGTAACAAGGCTAAATGGTCGGCACTGAGCACTTCCCAAAACGTGCGGTCAATATCCATCGGAAAGTAAGCCACGCGCCCCTTACCATGCTGTCGCAGATAGACTGCCGGAATATCCGTGTGCGGGGTGGTGGTGTAAACACTTTCCATGGGCAAGTCAGGATAACTGGGGATTAGGGTTAACGGTGCACGGTAACTCGCGTCCAGCGAACGTACCTGCACTTGCCGCACTCCGTTAATCACTCTCGGAGTGCCCTCCAAGCCCGCGCGCAGCGGATTGCCCACCAGCCGATGCTCGATGGTTAGGTAAGAATTCTGCATGCGCTCTTCTACCTTGCCGGTGTAGGAGCAGCCGAATAACTGGCTCAAGCCAAAGTCGCGCCGGCGTTGGCCCCACTCGTCGTAGAGCGAAGTCTCCTGGGTAGCCACCACCGCGCCGCCGCGCGTCACATACGCTTCAATCTGCCGGCATTGGGCGTCCGACATCGCCGCGATATTGGGCAGAATCAGCAACGCATAACGATCGACATGCGCGGCATCGAGCAAGCCGTCGTGGACCATTTCAAAAGGAATGCGGCTCTCGACCAACGCCTGGTAGAAGCCCAACTGCGGGTCTTCCACCCGTTCGCGGGCCTTTTCACCGCCGTAGTAATGCGCCGTTTGTTGTGAATAGACAATCGCCACGCGGGCCAGGTTTTCTTCGTTGCGCAGGAACTTTTCGTTCTTCCAATGCCACTCGAAGATATCCGCTACCACCGGCATCCAACGGTCGTCCAGTGGCTTGGCGTTGAACTTCGTGAACCAAGGACGCAAACCATGCGCGATGCCGTCATGGGCCCACATCTTGATTTCGGCGCTGGTCTGAACGGAATCCTTCCAGCGGTAAAGCTCCTCCACACCCACGCTGAAAATCCCCCCGATCGGCTTGCGCCCCAACGTCGCGCGATATTCCTTACCGTTCTTACCATTGGCCCAAGGCGGCAATGTGCCGCGCCGCGCTTGCTTGTCGGCGAAGAGCGTCTCCGATAACTCGCCGACCTTTTTCATGTCGAGTTCGGACAACGCGCCGCCACCTGAATTGGCAATGAACGTAGCCTCCGGATTTACAACCCGGATGGTCTTGTCCCACAAGGCCCACAACTCAAAGAGCCGATTTTGATTCCATTCGATGTACTTACGCCGCGCCGGATCGGCTGGGTTCAAAGTCCTTGGTAAATCAAATCCGCTAAAGGCCTTGAATAACTTCTTGCAATTCTCGCAATAACATTGGCCACTGCCGTGCCAACGATTGGAGAATATTCCGTCCACTTTATAATTCGTGACGATTTCACGCGTCACTTGCGTCATGAAGTCAAAGTTATACGGGCCGAGGGCGCAGGTGACATATTGGTCGGGCGCGGCCCAATGCCGGCGCGGCTTGCCGTCTGCTGTACAGGCCACCCACTCTGGATGCGCGCGGAAGGCATCCTCGTGGCAAGCATGCGGATCGGTGCGGGCAATCACATTCATCCCCAAATCCCGGCAACCCGCGGCGAACTCGCCGAAGGCATCGCGCTGACCCAGGTACTTGCTGCGGTAGTGATAAGGCACCTGCGTGGGATAGAACGCCACACAACCGCCGGCGCTGAGGCAAGCTGCATCGGCGTGGATTTTCTTGAAGTAGCGTAGCCACATGCCCAGGTCATAGTTGCCGGGGTCGTCCTCGGTAAAGGCGACTTGCGCCCAACGCATCGGACGGTCGAACCAACCTTTCGCAGTCCTAGGCCCTTGGTTCTGGGCCCAAGCCATGGGTGCGGCTAGCACTAAGTCTCTTCTCGTGATCTTCATATCGATCTAAAGTATAGTCATGAGCTTGTATCGATGTCTCCTGGTGTGTCTGCTGGCTGGCAGCCTTCACGCCCAGAGTTGGGTGAAAGGGCAAATCGGGTTTCGCCTGAACACCGTCCCCAAGGATTGCCCCGCTGAGCGCGCGGGTCTGAAGATTGGGGACATTCTGGCCGAGCCCGAAGGGGTCCGCGCGGCCATCCAGAGTAAGACGCCGCTTCCCGTGTTCCGCTTCGACCCGGCGAAGG
>JAYVUQ010000306.1:0-1793 GCA_043787785.1 Bryobacteraceae bacterium | reverse complement strand
GGATGATCTACCGTTGACTCCAGCACAGCAGAGCGAACTGGATCTGCGATTAGCTTCGCTCGATGTGGATCGGCTCGAGGCCGTGTCCTGGACCGATTTGAAAGCCGAACTCGAACAGCTTTGCCCGTAGGCTTCCGAGTTTCTTTCACGAGAGCCGCCCGTTCGGAATTGATTGAGGCGCAAAGCCTGGTATGAATGCGAGCATCCGGGTCTGGGCCGTGCTTTGAGGACGGAGATTGACACTACTGGGGCGCGCATGGCCGCCAATCCATTCCAGTTTCCGCCTGTGCATGGGAATGTGAGGCGAGCGCTGGTGAGGCGTTTTCCTTACATGCTTTTCTTCGTTGTCGAGGACGACTCACTGTTGGTGATCGCCTGCTTCCACGCCAGCCGCAATCCGCAGCGGTGGCAAGAGCGGGCTACTTGAGCCCTGACCGCAGTCTAGGGGAATGGCAGTTGCGAAGACTTTTTGCCTATCCTGGAATGGTATGGGAAGTCTGACCGAGATGCGACTGCACCTGGACGAGCGCGAGAATCTTTCGCGCGCGGAAGAGGAGTTGGCGGAAGTGATCACGCTTTTGATCGTGAACTGTGGGGAGAAGAATTTTCCTTTGCCCAGTGTCGCGCCGCATGCGTCTCTGGCGGCGCCTAATGGACGGGGAAATCCAGCGCATCGCCCGGCATCCCGGACTTATCTCTGCGGCAGACCCTCCCCCAGCCGCATTTTCGAGCCTGAAATCCGGCCATGGTACGGGTCTGACGGCACGGGAGCCGCCAGGTACGGTCCGCTGCCACCAGTTTGTCCCGGCTTCCCCCTTGGACTAATACGGCAACGAGCCGCGGTCTGGAATTCGGAGCCGATAGACCGAGGTTCTCGCCGTAACATACAGCGTTTTGAGGTCGGCATCGCCAAAGGCGCAGTTCGCCGGCGCTTCGGGAAACTCGATCGTGCGAATCAACTTGCCAGCCGCCGTGTAGACCGCGATACCCTTTGCGGCGATATAAAGATTCCCGTTTTCTGCCACGCGAAGCCCGTCAGGAGATCCGGCCATGTCCGTCAGAAAGACCCGTTCGTGAGAGGCGTTGCCTTCGCCATCCAAATCGTAAGCCAAAATTTTCTTCTCTTGGGAATCGGCAATGTAAAGCGTACGGCCATCCGGCGTGAGAGCGACGCCATTTGGCCGCGTCATTTTTGAGGTAACCAGCGAGAGCTTGCCCGCCGGGTTCACATGATAGACGCCGTTGAATCCGATTTCCTGGGCCTCCAGCACGGCCTTCGACGCCGGATCGGAAAAGTACAGGTGACCATCGCGCCGGATGGCTATATCGTTTGGCGAGTTCAAACGCTTACCCTGCCATTCGGCAGCGATCACCGTCATTTTGCCGTCCGGATCCAGGCGCGTCACCCGCCGGCCATCGCGCTCACAGCTATAGAGACGACCCTGGCGATCGAGGGCATTGCCGTTGGCGGCCTGGGAGTAATTGCGGTGCGTTTCTGGATGATTGGGGCTAGCCAATTTCATAATCCGGGAATGATACATATCGCTGAAAATAAGATAGCCCTGGCGCGACCAGACCGGCCCCTCCACAAAGCCAAAACCCGTCCCGATGCGTTCAATTTGACCGTAAGTCGACGCCACCGGTGCCAGCGGCTCTTCCACCTGAAGCTCCAGACGCCATTTCCAGTCCTTACCCGGCAGTAACTTCAGAAAACCGTGGCCGAGGTTCAACGAATTTTGGATGCCCACGAAGGGTTCGGGGCAAAGATACCCGGCTTGGGGTCCGCCATAAAG
>JAYVUQ010000305.1:0-10067 GCA_043787785.1 Bryobacteraceae bacterium | reverse complement strand
CGGCAAAATCGTCATCAACCTGGCCTGAATCGGTACAATGGTGGGTCCATGCGTACTCTGCTACCTGTAGCCGCACTCCTCGCCCTAGTCGCTTGCTCTTCCCCGGAAACAGCGACGAAAACGCCGCCCAAATCGGCAGAGCCGGTCACCGCCCGCAAGGCTTTCTATCAGGTCTATAGCGCTGCCCGCATGTGGGCTCCCGACGTCATGCCGCTGCGTGCCGAAAGCATGCCGGTAGAGGGCATTACCCCCCAAGATGGCAAGTTTGGCGCTTGGCGATTCACTTTCGTTTCTCAAGCCAAAGGGAAGATGAAAGTGTTCACCTACGCCGTCATCGAAGCCAGCGCTTCGCTTCACGAAGGCATCTTCAGCCCCGGCGATAGCCCCTGGAGTGGACCCTCCCCCATCGCGCAGCCCTTTTATGTCCAGGCCTTCAAAATCGATTCAGACGAGGCGCTCAAGATGGCCAAGGAAAAAAGCGTCGAGTACCTGAAGAAGAATGCCAACCGGCCAGTCTTCATGCAGATGGAGTTCACCAAGCTGTACCCCGAAGCGGCCTGGCGTGTCCTGTGGGGCGACTCCGTCTCGATGAGTGACCATTCGATCTACGTCAGTGCCAGCACGGGCATCTATCTGGGCAAGAGCTAGGACAGAAAAAAGGCCGGCCACCCGAAGGTGCCGGCCCTAGAGCGAAACTGGTATCGCCTACTGGACAGTAGGCTTGGCGGCAGCGGCGCGCTTCTCCTGCAGCAGCTTGGTGGCAGCCAACTTCTTTTGGAAGCGGCCCACACTGCCTTCGGTATCGATCAGCTTCTGGCGGCCCGTATAGAACGGATGGCACACCGAGCAAATTTCGAGGCGCAACTCAGCACCCTTGTAGGTGGAGCGGGTATTAAACGTCGAACCACAGGCGCAAACCGTGCGGACGTCGTGATAGTTCGGGTGAATATCGGCTTTCATCGCGAGAAAGTCTTCCTTTCGTGACCCTTTCAGGGTACCACGCCGCCTGAAATCTCGTCAAAAGCGGCACCTTCCGGGCGGAGCTTGCTACCATGGCTACTGATGCAGGTTTTGCAGGCCGGGCAGCACAAGTTGCTCCTCCTAGAACTCGATAAAGAGACCGTGGCCGAAGTGGCGCGTCAAGCCGGCTTCGCGCCCGAGATTAGTGACGATGAACGCCGCTTGATCCTCGACCTCGAAATGCCCGATCGCACCGTGCCCTTGCTGCTCTTCGATGCCGCCGACCCTGGCAACCTAGGCTGGTTCTCCCGTTGCCATTTCTATGTGGAGGCCCGCTCCGGCGCCGTCATGCAAACCCCCATCACCCTGGCCAACCAACGCGACGGTTCCGGGCGCTTACAAACCACCTCCGTGCGCGTGCAGATTTCCAAAGAACTGCCCGCTGACTTTCGCCTCCCCGGCAAGCAACCCGTCACCGAGCAGATGGTCTACGCGGTGCTCTTCAACTTCCTATCTGCCCTGGTCAACGTAGGCGTGGGCGTTTGTGGCCAAGGCGTGGTGAAGCCGCTCGCCGGCCGCAGCGAAGTCATCGGCAACCGTAATTAGGCAACCGTAATTAGGCCTCCGCCGACCACCGCTCCACCTCCGCCATCACCTCAATCGCGGCCCGCACGCGGGTCGCTCCCAACTCGTGCTCGATCTTCGCCTCCAGCGCATTGAAGCACTTCATCAGCCGCATGGCGCAACGGCGACCCTCGGGGCGTATTGTGATGCGCAGCACGCGCGCGTCGTCCGTGTCGATTTGCCGCTTTACGAAGCCACGTCCCTCCAGCGTGCTAAGCCCGTGGCTGATATTCCCCCGGGTGGTGGAAAAGCTCTCCGCCAGTTGCGATGGGCTCACCCGGCCGGCCTCCTCAAAGAAGACGGCTACCAGCAACAGGCTGGGAAAGAAGCCCAAGCCTTCGTCGCGCAGGGCCCGGTTCAGATTTGCCTCCACCGTGCGCGCCGCCTTCACCAGGGCAAACACCGGACTCTCCGCCAGAAACTTGTCGATCTTCATAATAGTTGAACCATTCAATTATCTAATACTGCATGGAACTCTGCTTGCCGCTCGCCCAACCCGAGTGGGACCATCACCAAGGCATGTTCCTTATACTGTGGTTTACTCTCGCTCAAGACGTCGTCGTTACGGGCACCTTTGCCCCGATTCCGCTCGAAGAAGCCGATCGCAACGTCAGGTCGTTGCCGATCGCCTCCCTGCGGCTTACTAGCAACACCATCGCCGACATTCTGAAACTCGATCCTTCCCTAGACCTGCGCCAACGCGCCGGTCACGCTCTGCAAGCTGATATCTCCCTGCGCGGGGCCAGCTTCGGCCAAACGCTCGTCCTCGTGAACGGCCTGCGTCTCAACGACGCCCAGAGCGGCCACCATAACTTCGACCTGCCACTGCCGCTGGAGGCGCTCACCCGTGTCGAGGTGCTGAAGGGCTCAGGCTCCACGCTCTATGGGTCCGATGCCGTGGGCGGGGTGGTGAACTTTATAACGGCGGAGCCTGAATCCACCGAGGTGCGGCTGCGGGGCGCCATCGGTAACTTTGGCACCCACCAGGAGCGCGGAGTCGTCAACTATCGCCGTGACCATCTCACCCAACAGTTGAGTGCCTCGCGCGACTTCTCCACCGGCTTCCAGCCCGGCCGCGACTATCGTAACCTTTCGCTCGCTTCGATCACGCACTTCCGCTCCACGGCTCTCCTGCTGGCCCACAACGACCGCCCCTTCGGCGCTGACCAGTTCTATGGCAACGCCAATTCCTGGGAGCGTACCAAGACCTGGTTCGCTGGCCTGCAGCAATCCTTTGGGCCAAAGACCCAAGCCGCGTTCGCCTTTCGCCGGCATACTGACTTATTCGTCTTACATCGCTACCGGGAACAGCCGGATACCTTCACGAACCGCCATGCCGTAGAAAGCTTTCAAGGCAACGTCCGCCGCGCCGAGGATCTGGGCCGCAATACCCGCTTGCACTATGGCGTCGAAGGCTATCGGGACTCAATCGATAGCAATAACCTGGGCCAGCGCCAACGGGCACGCGGCGCTGCCTATGCGGCGCTCGACATACGAGCGCTGCGCCGCTTCTCACTCACTTTAGGCGTGCGCGATGAGCTATGGGGCAAGGGCAATCACGAGGTAAGTCCCAGTCTTTCGGGCGGCTATTGGCTGTCCCCACACTGGAAACTGCGAGCCAGTGCCAGCCGCGCCTTCCGGCTGCCCACGTACACCGAACTTTACTACCGTGACCCCTTTACCCAAGGCACTTCCACCCTGCGGCCCGAGCGGGCTTGGACCTATGAGGTCGGCACGGATTGGGCGCCCAACGACAAGGTCCGCACGGAAGTCACTTTGTTTGAGCGCCGGGAGCAGAACGGCATTGACTTCGTAAAGCCTGCACCTGCCGACGTCTGGCGGGCTGCAAATCTGGCGCGGTTACGATTTCGCGGCGTGGAAGCCATCACCCGGTTCAAGTTACCGTATAGACAAGAACTCACCCTGAGTTACACGGGCCTCGACGGCGCGCGTGACGCATTGGCCGGCATGATCTCCCGTTATGTCTTTAACTATGCCCAGCACCAGGGCATCGCCGCATGGCAAGCGACGCTGCCCAAGCAAGTCGCCATTCGGACCCGCATCGGCGCACTACAGCGGCTCGGCCGCGCTCCCTATGCCGTTTGGGATGTCTACGCCACGGCCACCCATGGGCGCGTAAGGCCGTTTGTACAATTCACTAACCTCACCAGCGCGCGCTATCAGGAAATCCCGGGCGTAGTGATGCCAAGCCGGGCGGTGATCGGCGGCCTGGAATGGGTGGTCTACCGGTGAATCGCCAAGGCTAGCGCGCCTAGCACGCCGGAGCGATCGCCTAACTGGGGCGCCGCAATAGTGGGCAATGGCGCGTAGCCGGCGTTCAGCTCACGCATCCGTTTGGCGACCCTCGTCCGCAACTTCGCCGTCTTCATTACCCCCCCGCCCAGCACGATCCGCAGCGGCGAGTAAGCGTAACTGAGACAGAGTAACCCGGCCGCGAGATACTCCACGGCAAAGCCCTCTGCACCCGTCTGGCGGCGCGCTTCGATCGCCACCCCGCTGGCCATACCCTCGAGGCAATCGCCATGGGCCGGACAAAGACCCGCGAAGTTATCGCCAACCGCGCGCGGCAAGAGTAAGTGCCCCATTTCCGGATGTAGCCGGCCGTGGAGTAACTTGCCGTTCACCACGCCCCCACCGCCAATGCCCGTGCCCACGGTGAGATAGAGAAAAGGATCAGGCGCATCGCCAAAACGATACTCGCCCCAGGCCGCCGCGTTGACGTCGGTATCCAGCACCACCGGCACACGAAGCCCCGCTTCCACCGCCTGCCGCAGAGCGAATCTGCGCCAAGCCAACTTCGGTGTGGTGCGAGTAATGCGCCCCGCGTTGAGGTCTACGGGTCCAAAAGAACCTATGCCGACCGCTTGCAGCCGGTAAGGCCTAAAGAAAGTCAACACCGCCGACATCGTCTCGCGCGGAGTGGTGGTGGCGATTGGCGCGCTTAACACCAAATCATCGGGCCCCGTACCAACCGCACAGACGAATTTAGTGCCCCCTGCTTCAATCGCCCCGAACATTGCGCTTATTTCACGCCCACGCGGCCCAGCACGCGATGAATGCTCGCCGTCAGCACCTCCTCTACTTCTGGTGCGAACGCACCGGGCATGCCGTAGTAAATCATGCTATCGACGGCCTCGTAGCCGCCTTCTTTCAAGATTCGCTTGTTCGCGATGTAACACATCACGTCGTTCGAGTAACCAGCCACCACAATGCGCTCCTTAGGAAACGCGGCCTTCGTTTGCAGGGCATAATCCACCACTAACTCGCCCCCCAGCGGCACATAAGTTACTGCCTTACCTAAACGGATTGCCTGCACTGGGTAAACGACCTGACGAGGCGGCAACTTACGATCATAGGCGGCCAGCATCACCTTGGCCCGCCGGACCTTGTATTTGTTACTGTCCAGCACTTCACGTTCAAAGTCCTCACGCGAGTGCGGCGCTAGGGGCAGATCCACTATCTGGTAAGCCGTGCGCAGGGCACCTGAGATCGGTACGCCGGGCTTGGCCATCGCTTCCTCGGTCGCGGCGGCGAGGGCCTTGCCGTGCTGCACGGCGAGCGCTTGCTTGGAACGAGGGCTCGGGTTCTGATCGCCGCCAGCCAACATCAGAAACATGCCCACCGTGCCCGGATGAGCCCGCTCAAACTCTTCCTGCGCATAACCGGCGTAGTCGCCGGCAATCTGATAGAATTCGCCCGTCAACGTGGTGTTGTGGCAAGAGTAACCAAACATCGCGCCCAGCAACTTACCGTTTAAGTCACTGACTCGCAGTACCGGCACCGAGTGATCCACCGGCCCGGTGGGGTTACTCCCCAGAATTACACCTTGGGTTGAAGCCTGCCGCCGGTTGATGGCAAAAGTAGCTTGGCCCTCGTGATAAGTAATGCGTGCGGGAGCCAACTGCCCAATGGCGCCGCCAATCAGCTTTAAGATCGTATCTGTAAGTTGCTGCCCATAGCGCTCGATCTTCGCCCATTGCTCAGGAGGCAGATCATACATGGTTTCGAGGTTCGGCCGGACCACGGGGCCGCTGTGTGTGTGCGACGAGTTAAAGACCAACTGCGCGCGTTCCAGCCCATACTGTTTGGCCGCTTGCGCCGAAATGGCGTCAGTGATGCGGCGGGGAAATCCGATAAGGTCCGACGTTACAAAGACCACTTTGCGGCCTTTGGGATCTTCAAGCGCCAAGGCCTTGGCCCATAAGTCCTGCAAGACGCCGTCCGAAGCATGAGTGCGCGCCGCGTATCCCGACATCCAGATACCGGCTTCCGGGGTGATCTTCCCCTTCGCCATCGCCGCTTTCCATTCCGCGGCCCCGAGCGCCGCAGCGAGACCAAGCGCCAGAAGCGTCAATCTCATTTCGTAACCAACTCGCGAATCCGGATGTTACGGAATTCAACCCTGGTATTGTGGCCCAGAAATCCGACATACCCACGCGTCCGCAGTAAGCCCGGATGAGTTTTCAATACCTCGGCTTCGCGAACATTGTCGAGATTGGCGTCAATCGTAACGACGCCATTCAGCGTGATCTTTACCCGTCGGCCTTCCACGTGGATCTCTTCTTCGTTCCATTCGCCGGCCGGCTTTTGGAAACCGGTGCGCGCGGGAAACACGCCGTAGATCGACGCCGTATGTTGCTCCGGCTTGATCTTGCCCTTGTACATCGCATGCTGATCGTCCAATACTTGAATCTCCATGCCCAGGTAGGCCGCATCGCCATTCAGCGGCGTCCGAATGCCGACGCCGTTGTTGCCGCCCGCGGAGAGCTTGTACTCCAGACGCAAGATGAAGTCGCCATACTCGCGGTCAGTCAGCAGATTGCCCCCGCCATCCACCGGGCAGACAATCTTCCCCTCTTCCACTAGATAACCTTGGCCGTGCCCGGCAACGAGTTGCCACCCCTTCAAAGTCTTTCCGTCGAATAGGGGCGTAAAGCCGCTTTCGCCGGCCATCGCCAACAGCAAGGTAAGTATCGTGAACATGGTTGTATTGTAACCCCGGCAAGCAGCGTAGACTAAAGAATCCCCACCTATGACAGACTGGTTTTCCACTGAGTTCCTGCTGGCCGCGCTGAACATTGTCTTTATCGACATTCTGCTGGCCGGGGACAACGCGGTCCTGATCGCGCTGGCGGTGCGCCGGTTGACGCCGCGTGACCGCCGCATGGGTATTCTGATCGGCGCCGCCGGTGCCGTGGTCCTGCGGATCATCCTGACTTTTTTCGCCACCAAGATGCTCGCCATCCCGCTGTTGAAATTGGTCGGCGGCCTCCTGATTTTGTGGATCGCCGTGAAGCTCTTGAAAGACGATGGCGAGCAGCATGGTGGCGGTAAAGAAGCCTCCACGTTGCTGCAAGCGATGTGGCTGATCCTCGTCGCGGACCTCACCATGTCGCTCGACAACATCCTCGCCATCGCCGGCGCTTCAAAGGGTCATCTGGAGCTAGTGATCTTTGGCCTGGCGCTCTCCATCCCGTTTGTCGTCTTCGCCAGCAACTGGCTCTCCGGTTTGATGGAGCGCTATCCGCTCATCGTCGTTTTCGGCTCTGCGATTCTGGGCAAAGTGGGGGCGGAGATGATCCTCACCGACCCTTGGGTCGTCGAGCGGTTTCACGTCTCCACCGCCATCGAGTACCTCATCCAAGCGGTCACTGCCGTCGCGGTCGTCCTGGTGGGCAAGGCCGTAGTGCGAAAACGGGTTTGAACTGGCTGACTTACTTTAAGATGGCATTCAACTGCCGCAGGTCACCTTCGGTGATGGCCGAGTGCTTGGGAAAGTCGCCGCGCGAGGCCAGTTTGCGGCGATAACGCTGGAAGTACTCGGCCAAGTCGCCGCCGTATTGGAAGCTATACATGATGTCGGCGAATTCCCGCGTATGCCGCAGACCCAGCCCATGCCCGGCCTCGTGCAGGACGGTTAAATAGACCATCACGTCCCGCAACAAAGGATCGTCCCCGTGGCGGCCCACCGGACGAATTGCCAAACGCACGCCCGGCCGGCCGTTAATCGTCACCGCTTCGGCCTCGCCATAAAGGCCGCCGAATTTGGAGGCCCAAATCACCTGGATGCGGGCTTCAAGCGGCTCCTTCACCCGATGCAGATTCAGCTTGCCCCCTGCCGCCTTCTGCCAAGCATCCAAAGCATAGATGGCGAGTTGGTCGTCGCCTGTCATGCAGCCGGAATCAAGCGCCGCTTCCTTGCTGCAGGGGGCAATGTAATATGGCAGGTCCTGCGGGGCGTCTGCGAACGCGAGATTCAACGCCAACAGCCAAAGCGTCATCGTTGTTCTACGCGCTGCGAGTCTTCGCGCATTTGTTTGATCTCGTCTTCGAGAGCTTCAATGCGGCGGGTGAGTTGGGCGATCAACTGGCCTTCGGGGTCGGGCATCTTGCAATAGTCCAACTTCTCCTCGGGCTCCGTCCCTCGCTGCCGGACGATGCGCCCAGGGATGCCGACGACGGTGGAGTGATCCGGCACCGATTGAATCACCACACTACCGGCGCCAATGCGCGAATAGTCGCCGATGGTAATATTGCCGAGCACCTTGGCCCCGCCGCCCACCACGATGTTGTTGCCGATGGTGGGGTGACGTTTCCCTTTCTCTTTGCCCGTGCCGCCCAGCGTGACGTCCTGATAGATCAGGCAATCGTCGCCGATCACCGCGGTTTCTCCGATCACGACGCCCATGCCATGGTCAATAAACAAGCGGCGGCCGATCGTGGCCCCCGGGTGAATCTCAATGCCGGTCAGCCACCGGGCCAATTGCGATAGAAACCGTGCCAGTACCCGCAGCTTTGCCAAATAAAGCCGATGTGTCAGCTTATGCATTAAGACCGCATGCAGCCCGGGATAACACAGCAGTATCTCGAGGTAGCTGGTCGCCGCGGGATCTTCGCGGAATATCGTATCGATTTGTTCGCGGATGGTGCTGAACATGCCCTGGACCTTCAGAATATCGCACTCGCTCCCATGGCCAATCATCCGGTGCCGTAGCATTCTTCCGCGACTGTTAACAACGGAGTAAACAAGGCCCAAGAACTGTTCAGAAAAATGGGCCGGGCTGGTATACTACGGTTGTTGCATGACGGCTGTTTCCGAAAGCACCCGTCCAGCAAGAAGCTCGAAACGTACGAGCGTGGAGTCCATTCCGCGTCGGATTCCCAAGGCTGCCACCCAGCCCCTTTTCTACGTCATCACTTACCCCCCGTGTGATTTCTGAATTGGCTGGTGAACCTCGCCTTGGCTGGATGGCTGCGTGGTCATATTGGGTCGTCGGCTTCGTTTCGGCTTACGAAAGAGGGAGCATTTCGAGTGGCACTTGCATCACGAATAGCGAACAGTTCAGTTCTGTTTTTGATGATGGCGGCGAGCGTTTGGGCACAGCCCAAGCTTCGCTTGTCGACGACAACCGTCGGTCCGGTGATCTTCGCGCAAGCCGCGGTAGCCCCGGGACAAACGATTGAAGCGCGCAACGCGGGCAACGGCAGTCTCAACCTGACCCTGACCTCCGACGTGCCCTGGCTGACGGCGGTGGTGGGTGCTTCGCGCGCCTGCACCGTGCTCACCGGCACTTGCTTACCCATCAACCTGGGCTTTCAATCCACTGCTTTGGCGCGCGGCACTTATACTGGCACCTTAACCGTGCGCGACCCCAACGCGATTGACGCGCCCCAGTTTGTCACCGTGACCTTGCAGGCCGGCGGCGGCGTGCCGGATCGCGTCGACTTCTATCTGCCCCCCACCGGTGGCTCCCAGGATGTCGCTTTCACCACCAGCAGCGCGCTCCAGTCGAACGTCACCACTACCTCGGGAGGCAGTTGGTTGTCGCTAGCTCTCGAGGGCGGCGGCACTTTCCGTTTCACGTTCCCTTACCGGATTGTCGGGCGGCAGATTCCCTCCACGCCTGTAGGCGTCTACCAAGGCACCGTGACTACGTCGGGCTCCACCTTTGCCGGGGACAATCGCGCGGTGCCGGTCACCCTCAACGTCACGTCGAACCCCATTGCCACCGCCAGCACGCCGAACCTGAAGTTCCGTATCCCGCAATCCGGTAAGCTCTCCCAATACTTGGTTCTGAGTAACCAGGGGCAGGGAACTCTCGCCGTTTCCGGCGTCACCTTTGCGCCTGGCGCTAACGGCGGTACGTGGCTCACCCTAACGCCTGATGCGACCAATTCCACTTTGCTTAAGGCCGATGCCGATGCCGGGGCCTTGGCGCTCGGCACTTACACCGGCACCATTACCGTCAACTCGAACGCGGCCAATGGGCCAACGCGCGTTCCCGCCACGCTCGAAGTCATCGCGCCCGGTCCGCCCCTCTCTTCGGTCGGCAGTGTTCTGAACATCGGTACCTACGCGCGCGGTGAGACTTTGGCCCAAGGTGGAGCCACGGCCGTGTTTGGCGAGCAATTCGTGCCCCTCGGCACCGCGCCCGCCGGCGCTGAAGCCACCCCCTATCCGC
>JAYVUQ010000304.1:0-1901 GCA_043787785.1 Bryobacteraceae bacterium | reverse complement strand
GGGTCGCAATCAGCACCTCCGTCACCCCAACATTAGCCGCTACCACGCTGAGGTTGCAGCCCTGCCCCAGCACTCGCGCGCCCTGCACAAAGACGTTCGACAAGCTGGGATTGTCGTCGACGAAACCCAGCACTTGATATCTCAGAGACGGGTTGAGGCGTAACTCCGACAGCAGCGCCACCCCAGCCCGGCCCGCGCCATAAATCACTACGCCCCGGCCCGGTGTTTGCCGGTCACGCCGGACAGCCTCAAACACCAGCCGGCCACTCAAGAAACGGATCCCCAGAAACAACGAACAAAGCATCAGATCCAGAATCGGAATCGAGCGAGGGAATCCACGGGGAGCGAGCCCATATAGCACCGCCAGACTTACTATGGAGCCGATCATATTGGCTCGTACTAAACGCACTACGTCGTCCACCGAAAAGAACTTCCATGCCCGCCGGTGCAATCGGTGGAAGCGGAATATCACCACTTTGACGCCCACCCAAACCACCAGCGCCACGCACAGGTGCGGCAAGTAAAATGGCGGAATCTCAAACTCGAAACGCAATAGAAACGCGCACCAGCCAGCGGCCGCGATCAAAATGGCTTCGATCAATAGATTGAACAGCCGGTACTGTCTCGCTAATGTCAACACTTGATTCATGGTTTCCTCCGCGGAGACAACAAACTAATGGCCTGCCGCCAAAGCCAGTTCTGGGACGGCCACTGCGCGCGAAATCTTGCCAATGGCACGCGCAAGGGAAGCAACGACGGTCTCAATCTGACCGGACGATAAGTGATTGAAAAATGGCAACGCAATTGTCCGGTCCGCTACGTGTTCCGTTACGGGGAAGTCCCCGCGCTGGTAGCCATACTTTGACCGGTAAAACTCCTGCAAGTGAATGGGGGCAAAATAGTTATTACAGCCAATACCGTCAGCTCGCAGCGAATCAAGCACCTGATCCCGATCCGCCCGGCTAAACTCGTCTTCCAGGCGAACCACATAAACGAACCAGCTATTCTCAGTTCCCGAGGCGGCAGGCGCCGGCGTAATCACTTCGGGGAGCCGGGCAAGCCGCTCGGTGTATTGCTGAGCCACATGATCCCGCATCCGCAGGATCGACCCGAGACGTGATAATTGGCCCAGCCCTAACGCGCAATTAATATCCGACAGCCGGTAGTTATAACCCAACCGTTCATGCTGTAACCAGGCCCCACCGTCACCACGGCCTTGATTCCGCCAACTTCGAGCCAGTCGCGCGACACGCTCATCGTCCGTTACCAGAGCGCCACCCTCGCCCGTGGTGATCTGTTTGTTGGGGTAGAAAGCAAAACAGGCACTCTGTCCAAAACTCCCAGCCAACTCTCCGTCGACCTTTGCACCAATCGCTTCGCAGGCGTCTTCAATCACCGTAAGGCCGTGCCATTCAGCAAGCGAATTGATCGCCTTCATGTCACAAGGACGCCCGAACACGTGCACCGGCAAGATACCCCGCGTATTTGCATTGATCGCACCGGCCACTAAGTTGGCGTCTATATTGTAGGAACAAATATCAATGTCCACAAAGCGGGGCTTGGCGCCCTCAAAGAGTAGACAATTCGCCGAGGCAACAAAACTGAACGGCGTGGTGATCACCTCGTCACCTTCCCCCAGCCCAGCGGCCTTGACACACAAATGAAGCGCGCTGGTGCCGGAGTTGACGGCCACCGCGAATCGGGTGCCCGCCGCCTCGGCTAGGGCAGTTTCAAAGGCCGGGAGCATCGGGCCAAGGCTCAAGGTTGGGCTGATGAGCACATCCATGACCAATTGCCTGTCTTCGGCGGAGACGTCGGGTGATGAAAGAGGAATGGGTTGATTGGAGTGAGACATGAAAAAAGGTCCTTATGATTAACTTGGGCGAAGCTCTGAAACCGCG
>JAYVUQ010000303.1:0-3186 GCA_043787785.1 Bryobacteraceae bacterium | reverse complement strand
GCCACCACCGAAGAAACCCTCGGCCGTCTCCTCAACCCCGCCCTCACCACTGCCCAACGCAACGACGCCTGTTACGCCCTGCGCAATAACCGCGAGCCTGAGGTCAACACCGCCATGCGCCGCGTGCTTTCGAGCGACATCGTCCGCTCCTGCGCTGCCCGCCACCTCCGCGAAGCCGGCGCCATCGACGAGTTGAAAGACGCCCTCGCCCAGGATGACGCCGACATCAAGGTCGTCGCCCTCCGCGAAATGGGCCTCCTCCACGACCCCAGTCTCATCCCGCTCATCGCCCAAGCCGGCCTCGACCCTAACGCCCTCGTCGCCACCAACGCCGTCGATGCCCTGGCCCAATACAACGACCGCAAAGTGCTGCCCCACCTCATCACCATCGCCAAAGCCGGGCGCATGGCCGGTGCCACCGCCCTCGCCCGCGCCGCCGCCTTTTCTGACCCTACCGTCGTCCAAGTCGCCCGCCAATACCTTGCCGGTGACGACGTCGCCGCCCAGGTGATTGCCATCCGCGTCTTAGGCGATCACGGCGACAAGACCGATCTTCCCCGCCTTCGCCCCATCGCCCTTCACGCTGAGGCTCTCCCCTCCCAAGGCCGCGGCTTCGGCATGATGCCCTCCATCGACTTGGGAAAAGTCGCCAAAAACGCCATCCGCCTTATCGAAGCCCGCCTAGAAAAAACGGGGACCAGCCTGAGGGCCGGTCCCCGTTCGCCTTCCCAAAACTAGAACCGAATTCGCAAACGCATTTCCACCTGGCGTGGATCCAGCGCCCCAAACCGTAAGTGCCAAAACTCTCGTTTTGTTACTGAATGAATTCGCATTCAGAGCCTTGTTCCCCAGCCGGAACTGGCCCGAGGCATGAAACGGATTCGTACCGCTCTTCGTGGTGAAGCCCACCGTACCTTGCGAGCGGCCGTACTCGGCGCTCATATTGTTGATATTGGTTTTGACCTCCTGAATGCCTTCGGTGTTCGGTAGGATGGCCACTTCATTCCAGGCCGAAGCCCGAATCGATACGCCGTCCATCTGAATGTCGCTGGTGAAAGAGTTCCCCCGTTTACCGAGAAGTTCGAGCGCACGCCGGGCATCCGTCCCGATCCCAAAGCTCAAAGCTCAAAGCCGATTGTGAGTTATTCATCGATTGCCGCGAGGTGCTGCCCTGCGTCAAGATGGCATAATTCAGCTGTTGGTCACCCGCGAACTCTCGGTCTGCAGTTCCAGCGCGGTGCCGGAGATAGTCACCGAAGTTTCCACGGCGCCGACCTCCAAGCGCAGCTCGACACGAACTGTTTGGTTCGTCGGCAGCCCAATGCCAGTGCGGCTCACCTGCTTGAACCCGGCCTTTTTGGCCGAAACGACTGAATCCACGATGGTCCCCGAACGGACCTGAGCAAAAGCGAGTGCGGCAAACAGTCCGGCAGAAAGTGCCGCAATAAAAAGAAAAGACGTGACATGAATACTCCTTAACAAGCAGGTAGCCCATCTTTCTAAAAGCCGGAATCACCTCTACAATGGATTTATGGAAATCGTTCGCCGCGCCGCTCTCGTCGCTTTGCTCTCCTTGCCGCTCTTCGCCGTTGATGCCACCTTTCCCGATCCCGCCGTGGACGTGAAAACCACCCCCGCCAAACAAACCGCGGTCTTCGCCGGTGGCTGTTTCTGGTGCGTCGAAGCTGTCTTCGAGATCATGGAAGGTGTCGACAACGTCATCTCCGGTTACTCCGGCGACACCCAGGAGTCAGCCAAGTACGATATCGTTTCGGGCGGTGGCACCAAGCACGCCGAAGCTGTCCTCATCACCTTCGACCCCGCTAAAACTAGCTACGGCCAGTTACTCAAGATCTTCTTCAGCGTCGCCCACGACCCCACCAGCCTCAACCGCCAAGGCGCCGACGTTGGCCCGCAATACCGCAGCGCCATCTTCTATGCCAATGACGAGCAGAAGAAAGTCGCCGAGGCCTACATCGCGCAGTTGAACAACGCCCACGTCTTCAAGAAGGTCATCGTCACCCAGGTGGTGGCGCTCGACAAGTTCTACACTGCCGAGAGCCACCATCAGAATTACTCGGTGAACAACCGCTCCAATCCCTACGTCATCAACGTCTCAGACCCTAAGGTGGAGAAGTTGAAGAAGCTCTTCCCCGGCTGCGTCCGCAAGCGCAAGTAGACCCCCGTTGCGCCCGGGCGCCAAGTTCGATAAAATCCTGCCACCATCTGAAATTTTTGGATGGAGTATGGGGGGTTAATGAAGAGAGCACTTGTAGTATCCATCGCCCTGCTTTGCGCAGTGGTTTCCAGCTACGCCCAGGCCGTTTACGGCAGCATTGTGGGCAGCGTCATCGATAGCACGGGGGCCGTTGTTTCCGGCGCCAAGATCACCATCACCGACATCGGCCGCGATGTCGTTATGTCCACCACCACCAATGAATCCGGCAACTTCACGCAACGTTTTCTGATTGTGGGCCGCTATCGCATCCGCGTGGAAGCGCCCGGCTTCAAAGCCATCCTGCAGGACAACGTCGGCGTTTCGGTCGACACCGAAACCCGCATCGAACTCCAGATGCAAGTCGGCGATGTCACCCAAACTATAGAAGTTAGCGCCGAAGCCGGCATCCTCAAAACCGAACGCAGCGACGTCGCCTCTACCTACAACGAACGAACCGTCACTGAACTGCCCGTCCTCAGCCGCCGCTTCACGAACTTCCAGTTGATGACCCCCGGCGTGGTAGCTTTCCCCACCTCGCTCACCGCCGCCTCGGCCGAAAATCCGCAAGGTTCCTACCGTATGCTCGTCAATGGGCAAAGCTTCGCCGGCACCAGCCACTTACTCGATGGCACCGATAACCACGACGCCGTCCTGGGCTGGATCGTCATCAACCCTACGCTCGAATCCATCACCGAAGCCAAGATCACCACCGCCAATTACGATGCCGAATTTGGCGTCGCCAGCGCCGGCGTGGTAAGCGCGCAAACCAAATCCGGCACCAACGCCCTGCACGGCAGCGCCTTCTGGTTCCTGCGCAACGACAAGATGCAGGCCCGCAATCCGTTCACCCAGTCGCGCGCGATTCCGGGTTCCAACGGCCGCACCATTCCTCTCACCCAGTGGAACCAGTTCGGCGCCTCCATCGGCGGCCCCATCAAAAGGAACAAGCTCTTCTACTTCGGTGACGT
>JAYVUQ010000302.1:0-6529 GCA_043787785.1 Bryobacteraceae bacterium | reverse complement strand
TTCGATTGTTGAAGATCACTTGCGCTGTGTCACCGCCCGCCGAGAGATTGTGCTTACCCTTTACATAAACAAAACTGGCCGAGAGCGAGACGTTCAAATCCCGCCTCTGCAGGGGGCTGCCATCGGCGAGACGGCCGAAATTCGTAAAGCTCATATTAGGTGGGCCATAGTTGATCGGGTCCTGTGCCGCTCCCCGAATCCCCAAGTTGGCCGCCACGTTCTCTTTGTTGGCAAAAAATGGCACTAAGTCGGAAGTATTGCGATTCGCGCGGATCCGCACCGTTTGGATCAATCGCGCCGAATGATTCCGTGTCCAACTTAAGTCGCCATTGTAACCATGCCCAGCGGACTCGTCCACAAACCCAAAAAGCTGTGCCGATTGGCCACTGCGCGACTGCCCGCCCACATTTACCGAAAGCCGGTCCTTGCTGGTTAAGGGATGATTCAACCTCAGGCTGATCGATTGCGAATTCTGCAGCACACCAGTTACAAATTGATAGTTCTGAATGGGCAGTGCGATGTTCGCCGCCGGAATGAGCTTCATCAGGCCATTGGCCGCCGGGTGAATTCGCGACGCCGGGATTTGGTTGGCCGCAAACGGCAGGCCCGTTTGCGGGTCATATACGGTCACCGGCCCTTGAATCAACGACTGTGAGAAATTGCCCAGCCGCTCCAGCGCCGTGGGCACCGTAGCGACGCCGCTGAACGGCGAACGTCCCCGTCCCAAAGAATATTGAAAGGTGAATTGGCTTCGTTTCGCTTTTGGTATTGCCCCGCCCACCATCGCGCTGAAACGGATTTGCGATTGGTCCGGCTTAGCGTATTGCAGTCCGGTGAGTGAATAGGGCCGAGCGTTCCACGCCGAGTCCCGAGCCTGGAAGGTCAACATGCCGCGAACGGCGGACTGGCTGGCGCGCTGCCGGTTGCCAAAGCTTGGGCCAGCGCCACCAGGTCCGCCAAATCCACCGCGCCCACCTTCATGTCGACCGCCCTCGGGTCGTCCGCCCCCGGCTCCGCCCGGGCCCCCGCCTGGTCCGTGCCCACCACCCGGTCCTCCAAAACCACCACCACCTCGTGGGCCCCCACCGCCACCAGGACCCCCGCCAAATCCGCCCGGCCCTCCGGCCAGCATTCCACCGATCCGTTCCTGCATACCTTCCGGCCCACCAAATCCAGGGCCCCCACCCCCTGGCCCGCCAAAACCGGGACCTCCAACGCCAGGGTCGAGCGACGCTTCCGCACCCCCGGATTGCAATCCGCGGCTCAAACTCCCGGTCACCAAAAAGGATTCGTTCGCCGACTCCTCAGCCACCGAAGGCGCTACGACTACCGGCAAATCGTTCGGCAGTTCAAACGCGGTTGACTGCCCGGCTGCCAGGTTGGCCGCCGGGCGGGTCTGCAATTCCAAAGTCCACTCGGTCTTAGCCGCGGGCACGGTCACCACGCGCGTAGCCGGCGCGAACCCAAACATGCGCACCGAGACATTCCATGCGCCGGGCGTCAGCGCGAGTTCATAAGCGCCAGTTTCGTCGGTGGTGGTGGCCACCGTTTGCGCTCCCTGAGTCGCCGACACCGCCACGCCCGGCAATGGCAAGCCCTTGGCTCGAACTTTACCCAACTGTGGGGTTTGTCCCCAAGCGCTGGTAGCTAAGCCGAAGAGAAAAAGGTAACGCAACATGCTTTTAATAGAACCCTGCCCGCGCGTGGGAAGTTACGTCACCCGTGCTACCTTCCATCGGCGCAAGGTGCGGGGTTCACCACAATTCGGCCGAAATGCTGAGCAAATATCTATTTCTTGGCCATCGTTCATTTTTCTCTTTACTATTCTTTACGCTTCCGGGTACATTTGCGGCTATTTCCGGCCGGGTCGCCCAAACTCGCCAACAAGCCGATGTTCTACGCGCCCAACACCACCTACAGCAGTTCGGTGGCCTTCGGTGTCATCAGCAGCCAGGCCAATTTCTCTCGCCTGGCGCAGTTGGGCATGCCCTTCTTCCTCTGACGCCGCGGGATCAGCAGTGCTATCCTGCGGCTTGGATTCAGTTTTAACCGGCCTCGGCTGGAACACCCATTGGGAAACCGCTTTTGTACCCTTCGCCGACACTCACTTAGCGGGCCGCATCCGCTTGGTGCATCGCGGAAGCTTCAACGTCCTCACCGCGAAAGGTGAGTACGATGCGGAGCCAAGCCCGAAGCTTCGCCCGGGAACGGACCGCGCGGTTACTGGCGATTGGGTGGCCCTGTCGCCCGATGGCACGCGGATCGACGCGTTGCTTCCCCGCCGAACTGCCTTCGTGCGCCGCGATCCCGGCGACAAAATGCGGCCGCAAGTGATTGCCGCCAACGCCGACGTCGCCTTCCTGGTGATGGGGCTTGACCTCGATTACAACCTGCGTCGCCTCGAACATTATCTTTATCTCACCGCCGAAAGCGGCGCGCGTCCGGTAATCGTCCTGAACAAGAGCGATCTCTGCGACGACCTGCCAGCGTGCGTCCGGGAATGCGAGAAACTGGGGCCGGTCGTGACCCTGAATGCGTTGGCGGGCGACGGGCTGGATCTGCTTTCCGCTCATATGCAGCCTTTTGAGACCGCGGTGTTGCTGGGCTCCTCTGGCGCTGGTAAATCCACCATCGCCAATCGTCTGCGCGGCAACGAACTGCTGGCCACCGCGCCCGTCCGCGAACACGATTCCAAAGGCCGCCACACCACCACGCGCCGCGAACTGATTCAGCTGGAACTCGGCTGGCTGCTGATGGACGTGCCCGGTCTGCGCGGCCTGCAAGTGTGGACGCCCAACAACCCCGCCGCCCTCGACCTCGCCTTCCGCGATGTCGCCGCCCTGCTCACCCAGGGCTGCCGCTTCCGGGACTGCCGCCACCAGGACGATCCTGGCTGCATCATCCGCGAAGCGCTCACTAACGGCGGGTTGGATGAGGGCCGCTGGGACAATTATTGTAAGTTGCGACGTGAACTTACCAAGCTTGGCGAAGCCACCGAACTGCAGGCTAAGGAAAAAGAGAAGCAGCGCTGGAAAACGCTGCAAAAGAAACAGCGCGAGCGTTAGGACTTGGCCCTCAACTTGCTCTTAGCGTCCCGGTCGGAATGACATCAAGGAGAGATGGAGTATGTTGATACTGTTAATTTTGCTTTTGCTGCTATTTGGCGGTGGTTTTTATGGGCATAGCCGCTACGGCCCCAGTGGCGGGTTGGGAATTGGTGGCGTCGTACTTGTCGTACTACTCGTATGGCTCTTCCTTGGCGGCGGCCTGGGATCCTTGCGAATGTAAAATTTACCGGGAGGGCGGCAATAACTGCCGCCCTCCCCTGTGATTGCCTAGAATTGCCCAACGCCCTGCATGCCGCAGTTAGCTCGCCAGTTGAATGCACTCTTCGAGCGTATCGAGCGCAAAATCAGCCTGGTCTGCGGTGATGACCAGCGGCGGACAAAGGCGAATCGAGTTCTGCCCCGCGCCCAGTACCAAAAGGCCGCGCTTGAAGGCGAGCGCTTCAATGCGGTCGCGGATTTCCGGGGCTCGCTCGCGCATCGCTTGGTCGTGCACTAACTCAAAGCCCAGCATCAAGCCCCGCCCCCGCACTTCACCCACCTTGGCGAACCGCCCTGGCCACTCCTGCATCCGTGCCATCATCCGCGCGCCGATATTCGCGGCGTTCTCCACCAACTCCTGCTCGAGTAACTCAATCGTCGCTAGAGAGGCGGCAATACTCACCGGGTTGCCGCCAAACGTGGAAGCATGTGCGCCCGGCTTCCAGCGCATGACACTCTCCCGGGCCACCATGGCCGATAGGGGCATGCCACTCGCAATTCCCTTGGCGATCGTCATAATATCGGGAACCGCCCCAAAGTGATTGGCCGCCCACATTTTGCCAGTGCGGCCCATACCGCTCTGCACTTCGTCGAAAATTAGCAAAACGTTTAGCCGCTTAGCGATGGCTTGTAACTCATCCATAAACTTCTGCGGCGGCACTACATATCCGCCTTCGCCCTGGATCGGCTCCACGATAATGGCGGCTAATTCCTCGGCCGGCAGAATTGTCTTCACTAACTGCTGCTCAATAACCTGTAAGCACTCCACATGGCAAGTCTCCGGCTGTTTGCCGTAAGCGCATCGATAGCAGTAGGCATAAGGAATATGCGTCACGCCTGGCACCAAGGGCCCAAAGCCTTTCTTCTGAACGCTCTTGCTTCCGGTGGCCGACAAGGCACCCATGGTGCGCCCATGAAAGGCACCGAAGAAGGCGATGAACTTGTCCCGGCCCGTGTGGTAACGCGCTAGCTTGAGGGCGGCTTCCACGGCCTCGGCGCCGGAGTTCCCGAAGTAGACGCGTTGACGTTCCTGCGCCGCCCCGGGCACCAGGCTCGCCAGCTTTTCGGCCAAGGTCACCATGTTCTCGTAGTAAAAGTCGGTACCGGACATGTGGATCAGCCGCTCGGCTTGCGCACGAATGGCCGCTTGCACACGCGGATGGCAATGGCCCGTCGCGACCACCGCGATGCCGGCATTAAAGTCCAGAAAGCGATTGCCATCGGGGTCTTCAATCATCGCGCCCGCGGCGCGCTCCACCACCAGCGGGTAGCCGCGCGTGTAAGAAGGCGAAAGCACGGCTTGGTCCCGCTCAATAATCGCTTGCGCCTTGGGGCCCGGCAGGGCTGTCATCAGGTGCGGTAAGTCTGCACGAAGAGTCATGGTCGACATAGAAATCTCCTTGAACCCGAAAGAAACTCGGAGGAAAGAGCCGCGCGGGGAAAACACCCGCACGATGTCGAAGGTGGCTAGTCGCCACCGAAGAGGGAAGGCCGCGCGTTGGATGGGATGCGCATGCCTTTATTCTAACGCGTATGATAATGAAACCGTGCTGAAGCTTTTGTTCCTTACCGTACCCCTCCTGGCCCAGAACTTTCGTCCTCAGGAGATCGACAAAGACTATGGCGTCATCTACGCCATTCACGTCGCCGAC
Organism: Bryobacteraceae bacterium; assembly: GCA_043787785.1. Classification (GTDB taxonomy): domain Bacteria; phylum Acidobacteriota; class Terriglobia; order Bryobacterales; family Bryobacteraceae; genus JALHNI01. The sequence goes on along the minus strand of JAYVUQ010000302.1, from coordinate 1,551 downwards.
ATCAACGGCGACAAGCTGCCCGACATTGTCGCGGTACACAATACGCAGGTGGCCTGGTATCAGAACCCCACCTGGCAAAAGCATGTTATCGCCGACAAAACTACGCCCAAGGACAACGTCGCCATCGCCATTGCTGACATCGACGGTGACGGCCGCCTGGATCTTGCGCTTGCGGGCGACTGGGAGCCGAGCAACACCGAAAGCGGCGGCACCCTGCATTGGCTGCGCAACACGGGTACGGAAGGCCTATGGCCCGCTACCCGTATTGGCGCCGAGCCCACCTTGCATCGCTTGCGCTTCGTCGATATCGACGGCGACCAACGTCCCGAACTCATCGCCTTGCCCCTGCACGGACGCCTCACCCACGCTCCCAAGTGGGACCAAGCTCCACTGCGCGTGCTGGTTTATCGCATACCCGCCAACCCGTTGAAGGACCCTTGGCCCATTGAGGTGGCTGACGATACTCTGCACGAAACCCATAACTTCATCGGTGTCGATAGTAAGTTGGTCATTGGCAGTAAGGAAGGTTTTTACGCACTTACTCGGAGCGCGGCCGGCCAGTGGAAGCGCGAGCGCTTTGGTGACGGCCAGCCCGGCGAGGCGAAGTTGGGCCACGTCAATGTCGGCCGCGTACTCGCCAGTGTCGAGCCCTATCACGGCAATACCATCGCCATCTACGAAGAGCCCGCGCCCAAGGTAGATCCGCAAGCCGCCGTGCCGGAGTTTCCCGCCGCCTTCCCCTCGGGCCAGCCTTGGACGCGCAAAGTGATCGAGAGCCAGATCTTTGAAGGCCACGCCCTCGGCTGGGGCGATTTCGATGGCGACGGCAGTGACGAACTCATCGCCGGCTGGCGTGGCCGGCCCACCGTCGGCGTCGCCATGTACAAGCGCCAGCCCGATGGCCAATGGAAACAGACCGAAATGCTGGATTCCGGTGGCATGGCTTGCGAAGACCTCGTCATCGCCGACCTCAACAACGACGGCCTTCCCGAGGTGATAGCCGGTGGCCGCGCCACCCGCAATGTCAAAATCTACTGGAACCAAACCAAACCCCTTTGGAAGCGCCATGTGATCACCCAAGGCTTCAAAAATTGGACGGCGAGTGCCGGCGACTTCACCGGCGACCGCCGCGCCGACGTCATCACCAACGAGATGGCCACCAAGAGCTATCGCACGGTCCTCTACTCAGCCCCTGACTGGAAGCCCACCTTGCTGTTGGAAGGCGTGCAATTGATTCACTCCGCCGTGATGGATGTGGATGGCGATGGCGACCTTGATTTCATTGGCTGCCGCTACTCGCCTGGGCTCATCTTCTGGCTTGAGCGCCCCAAAAATCCACTTACTGAGAAATGGCCCTATCACGTCATTGACGATTCCGCCCAAGGCGGCGTCGACGGCATTCACGGGCTCATCCTGGGCGATGTGGATCGCGACGGCAAACTCGACGTCATCGGCAATAGCGCCCAGCCAAATGGCGCGTTTCCTAACTCCCTGGCCTGGTTCAAGGCGCCCAAGAACGTGCGTACCGCCACTCGTTGGGAGCGCCATATC
>JAYVUQ010000301.1:0-2824 GCA_043787785.1 Bryobacteraceae bacterium | reverse complement strand
GGCGACCGTCACGCAGTGCAAGCGCGATCGTTCCAACACGCCGCTCCAGGCGCTCAACTTACTCAATGACCCTGTGTTTGTGGAGGCCGCGCAGTCATTAGCCGTAAGCGTGGTTGGCCAGCCAGCCAATGCCCGTTTGGAATGGGCCTACCGGCGCGCCCTGGGCCGCGCACCGAGCGCGAAAGAGTCTGCCCGCATGGCGGCTTATTTCACCGAACAGCAACGCTTACTGGCCGATGATGTAAAAGCGCAGACGGCCTTGGCACCCTATGTGCCTCCGTCCGCGACGCGCCTCGAAACAGCCACCTGGACGGGACTGGCCAGCGTCATCCTCAATCTTGAAGAATTCATCACCCGGGAATAACATGCAAGACGAACGGCAATTAGTTGAATCCCACTTACGGCGCGATTTTCTGCGGCGCGGGCTTACCGGCATCGGCACGCTGGCCCTTTCGAGCCTCCTGCCGGCTGAAAACCGCACCGAAGCGCCTGACCCCCTCGTGCCGCGCAAGCCGCACTTTGCCCCGAAAGCCAAAAATGTCATCTTCCTCTTTCAGGAAGGCGCGCCCAGCCAGATGGACATGTTTGACCCGAAGCCAAGTTTGCAAAAGTGGCATGGGCAATCCTTACCGCCGGAAATGACGCGTGACCTGAAGCTGGCCTTTATCAAGCCGACGGCCAAGGTGTTGGCGAGCCCTCGTAAGTTTGCGAAATATGGCCAATGCGGCATGGAATTGTCGGATGTGATTCCGGAGATGGCCAAGCATGCCGACGACATTTGTCTCGTGCGGTCAATGCACAGCGAAGCTTTTAATCATCACCCCGGGCAATTACTGCTGTTTTCCGGCAGCATGATTGGCGGGCGGCCTTCGATGGGGTCGTGGGTAACTTATGGTTTGGGCAGCGAGACCCGGAACTTACCGGCCTTTGTAGCTCTGCAATCCGGACCCGGCGCCAGCGCCGGGTCTGACCTATGGTCGAACGGCTTTTTGCCGAGCCTGTATCAAGGCACCGTCTTGCGCACGGGCGGCGACCCTATCTTGTATCTTGGCAATCCAGACGGCATTAGCCGCGAGAGCCAGCGCGCGCGTCTCGATGCCTTGCGCGACCTAAACCAGGAACGGCAGGATGCAACCGGCGACACCGAAATTGCCAGCCGCATTCATTCCTATGAGCTGGCCTACCGCATGCAGATGGCAGGCCCCGAAGCGGTCGACTTTTCGAAAGAAGCACCGGCCACCATTGAAGCTTACGGCATTAATAATAAGGACTCGCGGGCATACGGCACCAACTTGCTGATGGCTCGCCGGCTGGTGGAGCGCGGCGTGCGTTTCGTTCTCTGTATGCACTCCGGCTGGGACATGCACTCGGGCATCAATGCCGCGATGCCGAAGCTGTGCGCGCAGACCGATAAGTCCTCGGCGGCTCTGCTCACCGATCTGAAACAGCGCGGCTTGCTCGACGAGACGCTCGTCGTGTGGGGCGGTGAATTCGGGCGCACACCGATGTCCGAAATCCGCCGGCCGGACGAAGCCGACAATGCCGGGCGCGACCATCACCCCAATGGCTACTCCATCTGGCTGGCCGGCGGCGGCATTAAGACGGGCCAGGTGATCGGTGAAACCGACGAATTGGGCTTAACCATCACCAAGGATAAGATCGATGTGCATGACTTACAGGCCACTATCTTGCACTTACTCGGTTTGGAACACACCCAACTCACTTATCGCCACTTTGGCCGTAACTTCCGACTTACCGATGTTAGCGGGCAGTTGGTCAAGCAGTTGATTAGCTAGTAAGCGACTATGCTGCGGAGCCTCATCTTCCTCACTACCCTGTTAGCCAGCGCCCAGACGGACTGGCCCACGTTCGGGCACGACGCCGGCGCGAGGCGCTTCTCGCCGCTGAAACAGATTACGCCGCGCAATGTGAACCGCCTGCAACATGCCTGGACCTTCCACACCGGCCAGCCCGGCTCCGAAGGCATCCCTATTGTCACCGCGGGCGTGATGTATCTGGCCGCCGCCAACGGTATCTTCGCCATTCAGCCCGAAACCGGCAAGCAACTTTGGCATCACCCGGCCACCCAAGTCGCCCTCCGCGGACTCGCCTATTGGCCCGGAGAAAAGACCACTCACCCCCGCGTCTACGCGGGCGTGAAAGGCGGCATGATCGCCCTTGACGCCATCACCGGCAAGCCTGCCCCCGGCTTCGCCAACGAAGGGCTGCTGGATTTGCGGCAAGGCGTGCTGGGCGATCTAGCCGACGCCAAGATCTCCTTGCAATCGCCACCCAGCGTCTACCAGAACCTGATCATTACAGGCAGCGCGAACGGCGAAGGCGCTCCGAGCACCGGGGCTTACGGCGACATCCGCGCCTGGGATGCGCGCACCGGCAAACTGGTTTGGACCTTCCACACCGTACCCCGCCCGGGCGAGTTCGGCCACGACACCTGGCCCGCCGACCAATGGCGGAATCGCTCGGGCACCAACGCCTGGGGCTTTCTGACGATCGATATGGCACGCGGAATCCTGTATGTGCCGCTCGGTTCGCCCACCGCTGACTTTTACGGTGCCGACCGCCATGGCGACGGCTTGTACGGCAATGCGCTAGTCGCCCTTGATGTCAAAACCGGCCAGCGTCTGTGGCACCAGCAATTGGTTCACCACGACCTTTGGGACTATGACCCGGCTGCCGCTCCCGTGCTTTTTGAAGCGACACGCAACGGCAAGCCGGTACCCGCGGTAGCCCAAATTACCAAGATGGGCATCCTCTTCGCGTTCAACCGCATCACCGGGGAGCCGCTCTATGGCATGGAGGAGCG
>JAYVUQ010000300.1:0-2381 GCA_043787785.1 Bryobacteraceae bacterium | reverse complement strand
CCGCTCCCCGCACCCCTCGCGAAGAAGCGCGGGTACACACCGAACTCGCCGTGCAGGCGGGGCCTTGGGAGAGCCTGATTCTTCGCCCAGCCGCCATTTATGGCCCTGGCCGCGGCGTGCAGATTTCGATGGCCGAGGGCCGGTACACGTTAGTGGGGGACGGATCGAACTACATCAGCCGCATCCATGTCGATGACCTCGCACGGATCGCGCACGCCGCGCTCCTCGCTGAACTCACGGGCGCCTACCCGGTGGCCGACTTGTATCCCTGCCCTTCCCGCGAGATCGCCGAATACTGCGCCGCCCAGTTTGGCTGGCCGATGCCAGTGAGTGGGGGCGCGGGGGAAGTGCCAGCGACACGCCGTAACAACCGGCGAGTGGATGGGCGGGCCATTGGCCAAAGGCTCGGCGTGCCCTTGCTTTACCCTACGTATCGGGAAGGCATCGCCCAAGCGATGGGCGAGCAGCCGGTTCCCGGCACTTACATCGCGCCGGTGGATAAACGGAGATGAAATGACTTTGGGCGAGTGAGTTGTTCGTAGCCCAGGCCGGATAGGGCGCAGCCTCTTCCGGAGTCCTTGACGCCGGTCCAGGCTAAGGCGGGGTGAAGATAGTCGCAGCGGTTCATGAAGACGGTCCCCGTTTGCAGCCGCTTGCCGAGAGCGAGGGCGACGGCTTCGTCACGGGTCCAGATGGCGGCGGTGAGGCCATAGGAGCTGTCATTCATCAGAGCGAGCGCTTCCTCGTCGTCATTAACCGGCATAATCGCAGCGACGGGGCCGAAGGTCTCTTCGGTCATCACGCGCATCGTGTGATTCAATCCGGTCAACACTTGCGGCCCCAGGTAAGCGCCTTCTCCCTTCATCGGAAGGTGCTGATGCGCGCCTTGGCTAACTGCTTCGGCCACCTGCTGGCGAACAAAATCGGCCGCCGCCGGACGCACCATCGGTCCCAGTGTCGAAGCCGTGTCGAGAGGGTTTCCGAGCACATATTCGTTGGCCAGGGCAACACTGCGGTTGACAAATTCGGGGTATAAGTCACGATGCACATAAATCCTCTCGATGCCGCAGCAGGATTGTCCGGAATTGAACATCGCCCCGTCCAGCAGGTTCTCGACCGCGTGCGCGAGGTCAGCATCGGCCCGCACGTAAGCTGGATCTTTACCGCCTAACTCCAAGGCCGTACCAATGAATCGTCCCGCAGCGGCTTGTTGGACGGCGTGCCCGCCCGCCACTGATCCGGTAAAGGCGACAAAGTCGACGCGCGGATCGCCAATTACATTCGTCACTTGCTGATGGGTCAGGTGCAGGAAACCGAACACTCCTTCCGGCAACCCCGCCCAGCGCAGGCCCTCGGCATAGCGTTCAGCGCACAAAGGAGTTTGGGCCGCGTGTTTGAGGAGCACCCCGTTCCCCGCCGCCAAGGCCGGAACGATCGAATTGACACTGGTGAGATAAGGATAGTTCCAAGGCGCGATGGTAAAAACGACCCCTACCGGCTCACGAGCGATGAACCGCGTGAAACCCGAGAGTGGGGCTACTTGGATATCACCCAAGGCAGACCCGGCAATGTCCAGCATGTAGCGCGCCCGTTCGGCAAACCCGCGTCGAATCTCGAAAGGCGTGTAGCGAATGGGCCGCCCCATCTGCCACGTTAGTTCTTTGCCTAGCGCATCCGCGTGCTCCTCCATCCAGGTTACGAATTGGCGCAGGATCGCCACGCGTTCGCTCAGCGGCACCAGTCGCCACGCCCCTTGAGCGGCTCTTGCCCGCGTTAAACTGACCTCGATTTCACTTACGGTCGCGTACGGCCGCTCAACGTAAAGCCGTCCATCCACCGGCGAGAAGGTTCTTTGCACCTTCCCAGCTTAGCGGCTCCGTACCGCCAACTGATACGATATCGGGCAGCATGATCAAGACCCTCACCTGCCTACTTGCCGCAGTAGCGGCCTACGCGGCCGATCCGTTCACCATCCAATCGAATGTCCCCTACGCCATGTACTCGGGCGCGGCGTTGCTGATGGATGTTTACCAGCCGACTCGTCCCAATGGCTATGGCATCATCTATGTTTCCGGCAGCGGCTGGACCGCGCCGCTCGCCTATAGCGCCCCCGAACTCAAATCGAATAGTCAATCGCAGCTCTACGCCAAGGCCCTGGCCACGGGCGGGTATACTGTTTTCTCCATCAATCACCGGTCCTTGCCCCGCTTTCGTTACCCCGCGCCGGTGGAGGATGTCCAGCGCGCCGTCCGCTTCATTCGGCATTATGCCCAACGCTACGGGATCCGGGCCGATCGCATCGGAGCTTCGGGCGGATCTTCCGGCGGCCACTTAGTGAGTATGTTGGGAACGCAGGACGGCCAGGGCAAGCCGCAGGATCC
>JAYVUQ010000299.1:0-5791 GCA_043787785.1 Bryobacteraceae bacterium | reverse complement strand
ATTCGGGTGGTGGGCGGGCGGGAAACCGGTTGCCCACTGTCCCAGGATGATTCCGATGCCACGCGGCATAGATCCTGGGAGGAGCTGGCGTGGCGTTTGATGAGAATTCTACTTGGAGGTAGCATGTCTTTAAATATTTTGCGAAGCACGGTGATTGCGGCGATGGCCTTTTCCGCTTGTGCTTTTGCCCAACCGAATGTGACGGTGGATCATTTCTTCCAGGTTCGTTACGTTTCGAACTTGAATGTGAGTGACTCCGTCATCAATATTACCAATTCCGGCGCCCGTGGCGCTGGTTTGGCCTCCGGCACGTCCGCCAATACGACGGGCGCGATCTGCGTCAACGTGTATGCGTTCTCGCCGGACGAGCAGATGATCTCGTGCTGCTCCTGCCCGGTAACTCCGAACGGCCTCGTGTCGCTCTCGGCTCGCCAGGACCTGATTAGTAACACGCTCACGCCGGCTCAGCCCACGTCGATCGTGGTGAAGTTACTGGCGACAGAGCCCATTGGTAGCGGCACCTGTACAGGTTCGGCGGCGACGCCGGCCACAGTCAATTTACCGCGCGGCATGCTGGCTTACGGAACGACGGTTCACGCGGCGGCAGTGGCCGGCGGCGATCCGGCGGTGACCGAGACACGGTTTGCTCCGGCGACTCTCAGCTCTGGAGAATTGATCCGCCTGCAAAATCTTTGTACGTTCATCAATGCGAACGGTAGTGGATTCGGTATCTGCCGCTCTTGCCGCCTCGGTGGTTTGGGCGCTGGCCGGCTCTAAGTTTCTTGGTTTTTCCTGATTGTTTGAGTGGGTGACTGTTCGAACCAACTTGGTCGCCTTCTTCCCCTTCTCGCAAGAGAAAGGTGGAAGCGGCCAGGCAGTCAGTTGCCCACACCTCATTGGCCTCATTGAGGATGGTAGTACCTTTAGCGCGCCTTGGCCACACGGGCGGGTTGAAGTGAACAGTTGTGGACTTTAGAAAAAACAACGGAGGTAGTTGCTATGTCTTTGAATACTTTACGCGCCACGATTTTCGCGTCTTTAGCCCTGTCGGTGACCGCGTTCGCTCAGCCGAACATCACGGTCGATTCCCCTTTCCAGGTTCGTTATGCCGCCAACCTGAATGTAGGTGATTCGGTCATTAACATCACGAACTCCGGCGCGCGCGGAGCAGGTTTGGCCGCCGGCACCACCGCCAGCACGACGGGCGCGATCTGCGTCAACGTGTATGCGTTCTCGCCTGACGAACAGATGATTTCCTGCTGCTCCTGCCCGGTAACCCCGAACGGCCTTGTGTCGCTCTCGGCCCGCCAGGATCTGATCAGCAACACGCTCACCCCCGCTCAGCCCACGTCCATCGTGGTGAAGTTGTACGCGACGGTTCCGGTTGGCGGAAGCTGCTCTAGTTCCGCGGCCAACCCCGGCCCCGCAACGCAAGGCATGTTGGCTTGGGGCACGACGGTTCACGCCGGCGCGGCCGCTGGTTCGGCTGCCGCTGTCACCGAGACCGCGTTCAGCCCCGCCACGCTGAGCGGCGGCACGCAGGATCTGTTCGCCGGTATCGGCGAGTTGACCCGGCTCACCTCGCTCTGCACCTTCATCAACGCCAATGGCAGCGGCTTCGGCATCTGCCGCTCCTGCCGCCTCGGCGGCTTGGGCGCTGGCCGCCTCTAAGGTCTAGCGAGCAACTCGCTGAATCCCCTGGGGAAGGGCTGCCAAAGCAGCCCTTCCTGAATAAACCTTTCCCATAGATTTTTTACAAGCTTTGGCGCTCGCCCCCCTGGCCATACGGGGTTTGCGTTAAAGGTAGCCCGTCCGCGTGTGGCCACCGTTTCATTTAGTCATATCTGGAGGTAAGTCCTAATGTCATTGCACACTCTCCGTAGTGTCTTACTCGCATCCGTCGCTTTGTCGACGGTCGCGTTTGCTCAGCGCAACATCACGATCGACTCCCCGTATCAGGTTCGTTATGCTTCGAACTTGAACGTGGGCGATTCTGTGGTCAATATCACTAACTCCGGCGCCCGTGGCGCTGGTCTGGCCGCCGGCACAACCGCCAGCACGACGGGCGCGATCTGCGTCAACGTGTACGCGTTCTCGCCTGACGAACAGATGATCTCCTGCTGCTCCTGCCCGGTGACCCCGAACGGCCTCGTGTCGCTCTCGGCTCGCCAGGATCTGATCAGCAACACGCTCACCCCGGCTCAGCCCACCTCCATCGTGATCAAGCTTTTGGCTTCCGTTCCGGTCGGTGGCAGCTGCTCGAGCTCGGCCGCTAACCCTGGCCCTCTGACGGGTGGCATGTTGGCCTACGGAACGACGGTCCATGCGGCCGCTGTTGCCGGTGGCGATGCCGCCATCACCGAAACCAGGTTCGCTCCGGCTACCTTGAGCTTCGACGGCGTTGGAATCGGCGAGTTTGCCCGTCTGACGTCGCTCTGCACGTTCATCAACGCCAACGGTAGCGGTTTCGGCATCTGCCGCAGCTGCCGTCTGGGTGGTTTGGGCGCCGGCCGCTTGTAATTCAAGGCGGGCTTCTCTAAGGCCCGATTGTTCTTGTCGATTTGGCTCAGTAGCCTGACAATAGAGATCTAAGCATTTCCCTGGTATTCCTGGGAGTTGCCAAGGTAGTTAGGTTGCTGGGTTGAGTTAGTGTAGTTTTTACGACTTTTGGGTCTACTTATGCCGCACAAGTGGATTCCGAATCAGTACTTAGTGTGTGGCGTTTTATCTTATCGAAGGAAACCTTAATAACATGCAGTTCAACACTCTCCGCAATACCATTCTCGCTTCTGTCGCTTTGTCGGTAGTGGCGCTTGCTCAGCCCAACATCACGGTGGACACCCCTTATCAGGTTCGTTATGCTGCGAACTTGAACGTCGGTGATTCCGTGATCAACATCACTAACTCCGGCGCCCGTGGCGCTGGTCTGGCCGCCGGCACGTCCGCCAGCACGACGGGCGCGATCTGCGTCAACGTGTATGCGTTCTCGCCCGACGAACAGATGATCTCCTGCTGCTCCTGCCCGGTAACCCCTAACGGCCTCGTGTCGCTCTCGGCTCGCCAGGATCTGATCAGCAATACGCTCACCCCCGCTCAGCCCACCTCGATCGTCGTCAAACTGTTGGCCTCGGTTCCGGTCGGTGGCAGCTGCAGCAGCTCGGCCGCTAACCCCGGCGCTCTGACGTCCGGCATGTTGGCCTGGGGCACGACGGTTCACGCCGGCGCCGCCACTGGTTCGGCTGCCGCTGTCACCGAGACCTCGTTTAGCCCCGCGACACTGAGCGGCATCGCCGGCGACGGCACGGTCGGTATCGGTGAGTTTGCCCGTCTGACGTCGCTCTGCACCTTCATCAACGCCAATGGCAGCGGCTTCGGCATCTGCCGTTCCTGCCGTCTGGGTGGCTTGGGCGCCGGCCGCCTCTAAGGTAGGTCTGGTTGTCTGGGTAAGTGAATGAGTTTGTGGGTAATTGGGGCGGCTTCCTTGCGAGGTTGCTTCAATTACCTGCACTCGTGTAGGACCCGCAAAAAGAGCTGTGGCGGGACCCACGACTTGAAAGTACTAAGTAACTTCTAAGAGGTCAAAATAATATGAAAGCTTTATTCTCCACTTCATTTTTTATCATCGGTTTGATGTATGCGGGTGCCGCTGTGCAGGCCGCCGAAAAAGTCAGTGACGCCCGTAGCGGCGCCCTGGCGGAAATTGACGGCGTTAAGCTCACTCGCACCGAGTTCGAGCAACGCTACGTAGCCCGCCTCTTCCAGGCGCGCAATAACTATCATGAATCCGAGCGCAAGGCGCTGGACGAGTTTATCGAAAGCTTCCTTTTAGAACGCGCGGCGAAAAAAGAGGGCCTCACAGTCGAGAAGTTGCTGGAAAAGCACGTGAACAACAAAGTTGCGGCCGACCCTTCGGACGAAGCATTGAAGGTCTATTTTGAAGGTGTGGAGACCCAGGAGAGCTTCGAAGCCGTCAAGGGCAAGATTGTTGACTCGTTGCGGCAGCGCCGGATGACGAAGCTAAAGCTGGCCTATATGGCGAAATTGAAGAACGAATCAACCATTATGTTGATGATGGCTCCTCCCCGCGCCAACCTGTCCATGAAGGACATGCCGGTGCGCGGACCGCAGAACGCCGCAGTGACGTTGGTGGAGTACGCTGACTACGAGTGCCCGTATTGCCTCCAGATTCAGCCCGTACTGCAGAAGCTGGAAGCTGAGTACAAGGGTAAGTTGGCTTTCGTCTACAAAGACGCGCCCCTTCCCATGCACGCCAGCGCCCAGAAGGCTGCTGAAGCCACTCACTGCGCCGCCGCTCAAGGTAAGTATTGGGAACTGCACGACATGTTGCTCGCCAAGAAGTCCTTGGAAGTTTCGGCCCTTAAAGAGCATGCCCGCAGCCTGAAGTTGGACGGCGTCGCTTTTGACAAATGCCTGGATTCTGACGCCAAGGCCGAATTCGTCAAAAGTTCGCTGAACGAGGCCCAGACGATGGGTGTGCAAGGCACGCCGAGTTTCTTCGTCAACGGTCGCGCGATCAATGGTGTGGCCAACTACGAGCGGATCAAGGAAATGATCGAAGAAGAGCTCAGCAATATTGCCGCTCAGAAGAAGTAGAGTCCGCAGTTAGTTCAATTCGCAGTTTGTTTGTGGCGCCTGGCAACTTTTGCGAGGCGCCAGTTATCAACGGGTAGATGTGAACAAGAAGGAGTGAATTGTCCGATGAGAGACAATCACTCCCGCCATTGCCGGCACTGTCAACTTACACGGCACGCCGGTAAATCAATCCATAAGCCAGCAGTCCTTCCTATCGGACGGGGAACAGAATTTTGTTGCAATGGTGAGGGCCATCGCAAAGACAGAATCTATTCAGCATCCCCGCCGTATCGGGCGAACGGAATGTGCGGCTGGCAAAAATCTCGTTTTGGCCTGATCTTCGGAGGATCTTCATGCGTTCTATGCTTTCTGTCGTGGTCTTGGCCGCCTGGTCGGTCGTCGCTCCTGCTTCTGCCCTGGCACAGGGATTATCGGTTACGAATTACCGGTTGATTAGTGTTGAGCCGGTTAGTCCGACGCAGTCCTATTATACGTGGGCGGCGGATTTGGTGAATACCGGCGCTGCACGGAACGTAGTGACCGCGACGGTCAGTTCTCCTCTGGCGCACCTGCAGACGGTAGTTGGCCGGCAGAACCTTCATTTCTCTCCCGTACCTTCCGGCAGCCAAGTGCCGAGCCTGGATACGTTCCGGCTGTTAGTAAATACACAAGTCGGGGCGACGCCGGCCGACTATGCGCAGTTGCAATGGAGCTTTTCCGCTCCCTACGCCAATGCGGGTCCTAACCAGACCGTGCCCGCGGGGCAGACGGTGACCCTGAATGGCTCCGGGTCGAGTAACCCGGCCGGTGCCGGATTTCTTCTTTATCAGTGGAGTTTTGTTTCGCGGCCGTTTGGCTCTTCAGCCCGAATCGCGAACCCCTTTGACGTACTGGCCAGCTTTGTGGCCGATGTGGTTGGCGGCACCTGGGTGGTGCAATTGACGGCTAGTAACTCGTTGGGTACGGACGTGGCGTTTATGACCGTCACGACGGGCAACTCTCCGCCCGTGGCAAACGCGGGTGCGAACCAGACGGTTTCGCAGGGCGCGCTCGTTACCTTGAATGGCAGCGCGTCCTCCGATGTCGATGGCGACCCATTGACTTTTGTGTGGACGCTACCCACCCGTCCCGCCGGCAGCAACGCCGTTTTGGCGAACCCCACCAGTGTCACACCCACTTTCATTGCCGATCGCCCTGG
>JAYVUQ010000298.1:0-3862 GCA_043787785.1 Bryobacteraceae bacterium | reverse complement strand
GCCGCATAAACGGTCGGTCGCGTGCGATATTCGGCCTCGGCCAACCGCAGCGCGAGAGGCAGATCAAGGTCATGATCGGCGAGGAAGAGGGCCATTTGCAGATCACCGACAACTTTATTAGCGACGTTCAGTTTGTAAATAGTATCTACCAGGGCGAACTGGCGGTTGGCGTCTTCGGTTTTTCCTCGAAGTGCGTAGAGATCGCCTAAAGCTACGGCGACCTCATGTTGAGGGACGATGGCTTGCGCCTGCCGATAGAAATCGATGGCGGCGGGATAGTCTTTCATCGCGGCCTTCAGTTTGCCCATGGCCGCTAGCAGCTGGTAATTTGTGGGGTGTTTTTGCAAGGCTCCTGTGAGAAGCTGGGTGGCGGGCAGATAGGCCCCTTGAGCGAACTCCAGGAGGGCCATCTGCGCGGTGCACCAGGCGATATGTTCCGGGTAGGTGGCACCGGCACCAAGAGCTTTTTGCATCAGAAACATGGCCTTCTTCATGTCTCCGGTAAGATACAGAATGCGCGACCCGCGGCTGTAAGAAGCCACGTCCGGGCGTAAATCGAGCATTTTTTGATAGTGCTCAAAAGCTTGGTCGTAGTTACCCATTTCAGCGGCCGCGTCACCTAACAGACCATGAGCTTCCACCCTTCCGGCGTCTACGGCCAAGGTTTTCCGGGCCCACTCGATACTGGTTTCGAATTCGTGGCGGCTGCTGCTTACCCACGCCATGCCGGCCAGGGCATTGGCGTATCTCGGGTTTAAAATAAGCGCCTGACGGTACGCGGATTCGGCGCGAGCATAGGCCGAGGCGTCCGCCGTTTCGCGGGCCTTTTGCATAAACGCATCGCCGACTCGGGACCACGCGGCGTCGGTGGGGTGAGCCTTTGCGACCGCTGAGGACTTGGTGATTTCGTCGTCGGCGGAAATACGAATGGATTGGGCTGGAGAATCCCGCCCAATCCATGCAGCAACCAGCAGTAAGCAGGAAAGCTGACGCATACGGAAGTTAGTCTTTCCGATTCTTCGTGCCAGCGTGCGGCGTGGCCGCGTAAGGGAAAACGAAGTTATAGGTCTGATCGTTTTGGTTGATATTATCGCCAAGGAGGAAGATCGACGAATAACTAGGTCCGCTGGCTACGGCCGTCAGAGCAATGTCGAGGACATCGTCGCCCAGTCGGCGACCGTTCGGCCAGCCGCTCCACTTGCCGCCCGTGGTGTCACCGCCAAGTCCGCTCAAGCGATTGCCGCCTTGGCCGATCTGGGGCACGGCACCGGTCGTAGTGTCTACACGAATGACGTCAGGAATGTATACTGCCGCCAAATCCGAGCGTCCCGTGGTAGCGAAGCTGGTGCCAAAGACAGCGTTAATGAGTACGGCGACTTCAGGATTCTGGGCATATTTTGCGTATTTAGTGTCGTTGATTGGCAAGTCGCGATTGTAGTTATCCTTGTCCTGAAGGGCCACGAGTACCTCGTTGAACAAAGGGTTCCCCAAGCGGTTGACCTGGATCCAGGGGCCGGACGGCGTGTTGTCGCCGCTGGTACTCCGCAGGGTGATGCGTTGACGGCTAACGGAGGCGAACACACCGACCCCGCGCGAAGCACCGGTGAAGGCGTCACTGTAATTGATCGCCGAGGGCAGATTACCCAACGGTATCTGTAGGGCGAACGTGAGCACATTGTAGCCCTTAAAGCCATCCACACCGGTGCCGGTTTGGCCATGCCCATCGGGGCCCAGAATGCGCGGGTCCAGTAAGTCGAAGATCCCCGGTGTGTCGGCGAAGAAACTATCTTCCCGCGAACCGGCGAAAACCCGTTCTCCCGTGGAAATAGGGTATACTGTCTGTTTGGTATAGGCATCCAGCGCGGCGTTGGTGGTGGCCCCAGATACGGCAAACCCACTGGCGCTGTTGTACGAAGGAGTGGTCCGCACGCCGGTATTCGGTGGCGGCACCATGAAGCCTGAGCCCAGCACGGTGGAGGTACCACTCGCGGCATCAACCATCGTCACCGAGTAAGTCTGGGTGAAATTCTGTTGGGCATCCCCTACCGTCACAATCGCGCCAATGGCCGTTCCGCGACCGTAGGAAAGAATGGTGTTCAAATTCTTATATGCGCCGGCGGCCGAAGATACCGGGCTGAACCGGAAGTTATAGGAGCGAATCACTGCGCCGGTGACAGGGTGGGCAATGTGGATTGTGTAGAGAGCGTCGTCTGCGAAGCGCTCATACATCACTCCGTCGCCAGGTTCGGAGAAGGGGCGGCAATTTACCACTAGATTCAGCGTGTTGCCCGCGCCCATAAACGCGTAGACGTCGGTGAGGTTGGTCTGCGGATCTTGCTTACTCAAAGGTGCATCGCTGTGGCTGGAGCCAAATAAGTGACCACCAAGGAGCGCGATGACTCCGGCGGCGAAAAATGACCGGTAAAAATAGTGCTTCATACTATCGATCCTTATTGTCTCTGTAATTTTCTTTAATTCACTTTTCTCTGGCGCCGCGCCAGAGAGCGCCAGCGACGAGCGAACTTCCCAGGAGCAGCAGCGCTCCCGGCTCGGGGACCGGCGCGGTGGTCGGCCCGGAAGTGGTGGAACCGTCAGCGAACGTAGCAACGTAGGCGGAAGGACGCCCGGGCAGGGGGCTATCGAAGGCAAAGCCGGATAGCGCGAAAGGCCCGAAGGTGCCGGTGTCTTCGAGAAACGAGACGAGCCCCAATCCAGAATCGTAGGCGAATAGAAACCCGGAGGGAGCGGATAAATTCAAAATTGTGCTCACTCCTTTCGTGACCACGATGTCAATCACAGGCACGTCCTGACCGGATCCGTTGGTGATGCTGTAATTATAATGAAATAAAGCGCCGTTCGGTGTGATCGAGGGCGTCACTGAAATCGTCGCCGCAGGCAAGTAAGCTACTGAAAGCAAACAAACAACGAGCGCGAATGGCACTCTTTGTGGTGGTCCAAGATACATTTCCAATCCTCCGTCTGTGCAGTACCGTCTCGAGGCCTTAGCATCAAGCCGAAAAACTCTTTAAGTCAGTGATACGAAGCGGTGTGCCTGTTTGGATTTAGGTAGCAGAAATTCATTTCGGAGTGGCTTAAGGTTGCAGTGAACTCACTTTCTCCAACGGCGACGGTGTAATGGGCTCCAATTGACCCAACAACCGAGTCATGCCTGGCACGACCCAGAAAACGACCGTAGCGAAATCCGCAAATGGGCCAAGCCGGGTCAATGGGGGCGATCAGCCCACCTACATCGACTGCAAAACTGACGAGTCCGCAGGGGACCCAGAGCACCTTACACGGCTACGGGGACACACGATAGAGAGCAATCTCACCCCACGGCGGCGGCTGGCATGCGGCGGGAAAATGAGACATTTGAGGATGGGTACACAATCAGCGAAAGGGGGACGACTTGAGAAAGAAGTACAGCGAGGATCTGAAACGAGGGATGGTGGACCGGTTTATCGCCGGGGAAAGCGCGACGGCGCTGGCGGAGGAAACGGGAATCCTGGGGAAGTTTGTTTACCAATGGAAGGACGAGGGGTGGGGCACGGCGGGCCAGGCGAAGCGTCCGGCGGAGCCTTCGGACGACGAGACGCGCGAGATCGGGCGGTTAAAGAAGAGGGTAGAGGATTTGGAGCGGCTCACGGGGCGGCAGGCGGCGGAACGGGATTTTTTCGCCGCGGCCTTGCGCAGTGTGCAGGTCGGACGCCCGCCGAAAGGCGCGCTTACCGGCGAGGGATCTATCGGACGATCCAAGAACGAGTCGCCGCGCAAGGCGTAAGTGCAATGAGTATTGAGCGGGGGTGCGAGTTAGGCCGGGTCAGCCGGGCGGGGTTCTACCGGGATGGGCAGGAGCAGCCGC
>JAYVUQ010000297.1:0-4929 GCA_043787785.1 Bryobacteraceae bacterium | reverse complement strand
AGATTGTAAGGATCCATCGGAAACTGCGAGGAAAAGTTATCCTCGTTGTAGTCGATGAACTTGGAGAATGTGTAACTGGCCGACCAGAACAGGCCGCCTTTGTAGCGGCGTTCGAGGCCGGTCTGTAAGGCGTGATAACTCGAATTCTGAAACTCACAGTGACAAGCGATCGTCCCGTAGTCGGGAAATGGACGCATTTGTTGCGTTCCCGTCCCGGCGCGCTGCACGTCTTCGATACGGATGTTGTTCATGTCCTGATTCATCAATAGATGATGGCCGACGCTGCCCACATAACTCGCCTGCAGCAATATGCCGCGAACTTCATGCTGGACGTCAAAGTTCCACTGCTGGAAGTCGCCGAGCTTGGCGCGCTCAATCTTGTAGTCGAGGGCGAACCCCTTACCGTCTCGGCTCGGCACAATGGGCGGCGTACGCGACAGGAGCACAGCCGGATTCACGCCGTCGCTTTGCAAGCCGATCCGCTGATCCGCCGGAAAGCGGGAGAAGGCAGAGGTGGCCCGGCCGGTTAAGGGAATGAAGAACATTCCATAGTGGGAACGGACGACGGTGTGCGCCAGCGGACGCCAGGCAAAACCCACGCGGGGCGCGAAGTTGACGCGGTCAGTATATTGAATGAAGTTCCGGCCGAGTTCCGTCATCGTGAACGGACGTCCGGCTTTCAAGTCGAAATTCGAACCCTGATTGCGTATCTCGCGCGGATTCTGCTCTACGTCGTAGCGTATTCCAAGATTCACGGTGAGCCTGGGAGTCACTTTCCAATCATCCTGCGCGAACACACCAAGATACTGCGACCGATAGTAAAATCGACCGCGCAGGGTGCTGTTGTTGAAGGTGTCCGCCTGCCCCAACAGCAAGCTGGCGAGCGGATGCCCCGTGGTGGCGAGGCGGCGAGGATCGCCCGTCTGATTAGCTGCAAAGGTGTACTCGCCAGTGAATTGGAGCTGAAGGTCGTTGATCGGGAACTGCCGATAGTCGGCGCCAAGCTTGAAAACGTGCTTGCCCCGCACGATGGTGGTGGCATTCTGAATCTGGTACTGATTCTCCACAGGATTGAAGGCTTGGGAATCGCCGATGCCTGCATAGCCGACCGCGGCCACCAGCGGCAGGCCCACGATGTTGAGGTTCGGAATACCGAGTAGATCGCTCGCTCCGGGGCTCAGCAGCCGCTCCTGAACTCCCCGAAACAGCGACACGCGCAGGTCGTTGAGCACGGTCGGGGAGAGGGTGCGCGTCCAGTTGAGAGCGCCGGTGATGTAGCGATTGAAGTTGCCGCGGTTGCCGCCGTTGCTGGAGGCTGCGAAGGGCCTGGCGGTCTGGCCAAACTGGTGATCCCAGGAGAACCGGCCAAAAACGAGATCTTGGTTCGAGGCGCGCCAATCCATGCGGACGTCGAACTTGTTGTTGCGTACACCCACCGGGATCAATTGCTGGAAGTTCTGCGTCAAACCGGCACGATTGGCGGCTGGGTAGAGGCCAAGGATCTTGGGGCCTGGCGCATCAAAACGCGCCGGCGGAATGGCGTTGCCCGGAAACGGGTCGCGGATGGTTGCGCCCATACTGCCCCTGGTGGTGGCGGGATCGAAGAGAAGGTTCCGCTGCTCAGTGAAATCACCCTGTTTCATGTTCGCCGTCGGCACAGTTAGGTTGAACAGGGCTTCCTCCGCTTGGCGGAATCCTTCGTAGTCGCCAAAGAAGAACAATCGGTCCCTCATGATCGCTCCGCCCACCATCCCACCGAACTGATTCTGGATAAGCTTCGGATTACGCGCCGCAAAAGAGTTTCGTGCGTTGATGGAGTTGTTCCGGTGAAACTCGAACAGGTTGCCACGCAGCGTATTGGCGCCGGATTTGAGCGTCGCATTGACTACGCCACCCACGGTTCGGCCGAACTCGGCCGAGAGTCCACTGGTCTGCACTTTGAACTCCTGGATGGCATCCAGGTTCGGCTGCGTGAACAACTGCCCACGCCGGGGGGACGTAATCGATGCGCCATCCAGGACAAACTCGCCCGTGCGGGCTCGTCCACCGCTGAGCCTGGGTAGTTCGTCGTCGCCGCGTTGCTGTGCGCCCGGCGTCAACAGTACTAATTCGAAGGCATTCCGGCCGCGCAACGGCAACTGCTTAATGGTGTTTTCTTCCACCACCCGGCCCAGCGTGTTGCTCTCCGTCTGGATCAGTTGGGCTTCTCCCCGGACTTCGATGGTTTCAGTAACCTGGCCCACCTTCAAACCGAAATCGAGTCGCAGACGGTCTTCCACCCGCACCGTAATCCCAGTACGCGAGAATTTCTGAAATCCGCTCGCTTCGACTTGTACCTGGTATTTACCTGGACGTACATCGCCAAAGAAGTACAGTCCGGAGTCATTGGTCTCCACCGTATTTTTGATTCCCGTGTCCACGTTTTGGGACGTGACCTTCGCGCCCAGCAGAGCCGCGCCAGATTCATCCGTCACTGCTCCTTGAATGGAGCCGAAAATAGCCTGCGCGGCCAGCGGTGACGCCGAGCCGGCTAGGACGGCCAAGGAAAGCACGAGAGCGACGAGGCAAGGCAGTTCAGTTTTCCCCACGCAGCTGAACATACTAGAACATCGACGCCTCGTCAATAGGCGACAGAATCGCGGGCCAGGCACGAACGACGGTGGAAAGTTTCTAGCTAAAAACCGGCCCGAGCCCAAGCCGCCCAGTCGACAGGATCGGCAGAGGCCGGAGCCATTGGCGTTGATAAAGGTGCACAACTGGGTGAGGCGAGCCAGTTCGCCCAAGTTGCCGGAGCTGCCGGTGGACAGCGTTCCCGCGAGGAAAGGCAAAACCGTTCAGGTCCATCATGAAAAGCGATACGGCATCGGCTTAGTCTCCCACCGCCACTAGGTAGAAGGGTTGGAACGAAAATATTGATTCCACTGCGGGCAAAGACTCTGGACCGTCCGCGCAACGTAGGATAGTGTCTTTTCGCGCCCATGATTCTCATTTATTTTCCGGACGTTAGCTGGGGCGCGCTGGCGCTTATGGGCCGTAAGTTCACGTTCTTCCCGCAACACGCGATGGCGAGCGAGTTACCCGCGGGCGCTGAAGAGATTACCATTTCCACGCCAGACGGCTAACGACCCCACAAGGGAAAGCGCAAAGCCAGACCCATTGCTTCACTTCATCTGACTCCGCTGGAGGAACGAACGTTCCCTACTTCTTGATGGCGTTAATGGCGGCTTGGGAGATCTGCTCGTCCTGCTCGCCGGTGGCCCCGCTCGCACCGACCGCGCCCAGGCACTGGCCGTCGATCATAATCGGCACGCCGCCTTGCACGGGGAAAGCGTCCGGCATGCTGAGCATGGCGAGGTTGCCCTTGGTCAACGCCTCATTCTGCACCTTCGAGGTGCGCCGGTAAATTGCTGCGGAGCGCGCCTTTTTTTGAGCAAAGTTCACAGTATTCAAGCCGGGCTTATCGTGCTTTTGGAAGTACAGCAAATTGCCTGCTTCGTCCACGATGGCCAGTGAGACTTCGACGCCGAGCTTGGCGGCTTCAGCTTCTGCGGCCACCACCATCTCTTTGATGACAGCTAAATTGAGTGACTTTTTCGTGTTCAAGTCGGCGGCGGGAAGTGTCAGAGCGAGGGCGACGAGTAAGTAACGCATTTACTTCAGCCCTAGCGTGCGCCGGTTGCGCTTGACGTCGGTCGCCACGCCGGCGAAGTCATCAAAGGCCTTCAGCACGTTCGGTGGTAGTTGAACAGAGGTCTTTGGCAGTGTTGGCTTGGAATGTTTTGTCATCGATGTCAATATACCTGCAAGGCGGTATGTTTGCAAGGAAAAGTGGAGCCCACTCGGAGGGCTAGATGTTCGGGCACTGAGGGGTTATCCCTTGAGCCTGTTGACGCTGAGATTTACTGAGGAGAACCCGAATCCAGCGGCCCGAAAAGGTCCGAAAGGGCCTTTCGCAGGCCGCAACCTTTCGCGGTACATTTCGCGGGCACGCACTCCACCCCGTCAGGGGTCGGAAAAGGGGAAATCGCCCGCCCCCCGGGATTCCGGTTAATCTCCTAACGTCACAGTAACACGAGAGTTAGACGGAGGAAAATGCGGTGGACCCCGGTCTCACCGCATTTTCACGCACTCGGGGCCAACTCACGCGCTCGCCGCCGCAGTCAGCAAGTACTTCTGCTTGCGGAGGCTTGCGCGGACGGCCCAGATGCTTTGCCCGCAGTGGGATACCATATTTTCGTTCCAACTGCTCCAAAAACTCCGCCTGGCGAACGCCGCCGCTTGGCGCGTCAGTGTCCCCAGCCTCTCGCGCCAATCTTCCGCGCTGGGCCAGTTTTGCGCAAACTCGCGCTTATTGAGCCACGCCGGCCCGGGCGCCAAGCTCAGATGCGCGCGCGCCGAGGACCACTCCCAATCTTCCGCCTGCGCCACCATCCGGGCCCGCACGGGATTCAGTTCGGTGTACTGCAGCGCGGTAGCCCAATGCGCTGTGTCCAACACGGCGGAATAGAATCGGCCCTGCCAGAGGCTGCCAGTATGCCGGTGGGTCACATTGCGGTGGGTGGCATACAAACCGTTCAGGTCCATCATGAAAAGCGATACGGCATCGGCTTAGTCTCCCACCGCCACTAGGTAGAAGGGTTGGAACAAAAATATTAATCCCACTGCGGGCAAAGCCTCTGGGCCGTCCGCGCAACGTAGGATAGTGTCTTTTCGCGCCCATGATTCTCATTTATTTTTCGGAAAAATGCGGTGGAGTCAGGCCTCACCGCATCCTAAAGCTGCTAAGACGTTTCATTTGCATATACTTATCGCGAAACCCGGGATGCCGGGAGGTGCCCCAATTTCCGCCAATTTCCGGGGAGGTGCCCCAATTTCCGGAAGTGCCCCTGTACCCTTTACATCAGAGCTCAAATGGGGTAACTCAAGAGA
>JAYVUQ010000296.1:0-7383 GCA_043787785.1 Bryobacteraceae bacterium | reverse complement strand
CCGACGTATCGCCCCAACTACATCGGTGGCGATCTCTACGCGCCCGAGCGTAGCAATCAGCGCTACCTCAACCCGGCTGCGGTTGCCGTCCCGCCCATCAATCAGCCCTTCGGCACCCTGGGCCGCAACGCCGCCCGCAGCGAAGCCATCTTCCAGTTCGATGGGGGCCTCCACAAAGCATTCTCACTTCCGGTGGAAAGCATGAAACTCGAGTTCCGCTCGGAGTTCTTTAACCTCTTCAACACCACCAACTGGGGTGCGCCGAACTCCAACATTTCGAACTCCAATTTCGGCACCATCACCAGCTACGCTTACCCGGCTATTCCGGCGCGCCAAATTCAATTCGCGCTTCGCCTCTCCTTCTAACCCATCAAAAGGCTAGCCCACGGCTAGCCTTTTTCCATTGGTGATATAGTTCTCTTCCATGCAACGTCGAAGCTTTCTTAAAACAGCCTTGGCCGGAGTGGGCCTCGCCGAACTTCCCCTCCATCGCCTGGCCGCCGCCCAGCGAGGCAAAGTGAAAATCACCGCCGTCAAGTGCATGATTGTCCGCGGCACCTGGGATTGGAACCTCATCAAGATCGAAACCGACTCCGGCCTTTACGGCATCGGCGAAGCCTATTGGGGGCCCGGCGTCAAAGACCTGGTCCTTAACCAACTCGCCCAGCACATCATCGGCGAAGATCCCCTCAACGTCGACAAGCTCTATACCAAGATGCTCATGCTCAGCGCCGGCGCCGGTGCCCAATCCGGCGTCACGGTCACCGCCGCCAGCGGCATCGAAATTGCCCTCTGGGATCTCGCCGGTCGCATTCTCGAAACCCCTTCCTGCAACTTACTCGGCGGCCGCTTCCGCGACAAGGTCCGCTTCTACCGCACCACCCAAGCCGTCCAGGACGTAGAAGATATGTCCCAGTGGCGAGACCTCGTCCAACAATCGAAAGCCGAGAAGTTCGGCTGGACTGCCTTTAAGTTCCAAGGCGACGGCATCCCGCCCAAAGCCGACCCCACTTACTCCGAGCCCGGCCACGACCGTTACACGCGCGGGCTAACTCTCAAAGATCTCCGCCGCATCGAAAAAGCCATGATGACCGTCCGCGAGGCCCTCGGCCCTGATGCCGACTTCGCCATCGAAGCGCACTGGAAATATGACGTCCGCGACGCCATCAACATGGCCAAAGCCATCGCGCCCGCCCGGCCCATGTGGATGGAAGACCCCGTCCCACCCGGCAATCCCGAAGTTATGGCCCGTGTCACCCATGCCGTCGATGTCCCGGTCGCCACGGGCGAGAACTTATATACGCGCAACGAATTTCGCCGCTTGATTGAGTTGCAAGGCTGCGACATCGTCCACCTCGATATCCCCAAGTCTGGCGGCTTACTCGAAAGTAAGCGCATTCACGATCTCGCGGATAACTACTACATCGCCACCGCCGCCCATAACCCAGCCAGCCCTGTCGGCACCATCGCCTCCTGCCATGCCGCCGCCTCCATGCGCGACTTCCGCGTTCACGAACTCGCCAAATACATCGATTGGTGGCAGGACCTCGTCATTCACGACGGACCCATCATCGACAAAGGCTATCACCGCATCACCGACAAACCCGGCTTCGGCATTGAGCTCAACCCCGACGTCGCCAAGCAGCACCTCGCACCCGGTGAAACCTGGTGGGGCTAGGCTAAGCTTAAGGCTTGACCGGCAATTTCGACTTCGACAACACCTATGCCCGCGAGCTTGAGGGCTTCTACGCCCCTTGGAACGCCGCCACGGTGCCCGCGCCCAAGCTCGTCCAATTCAACCGCTCGCTCGCCCTCGAACTGGGCCTCGACGTCGAGGCCCTGACGAACGGCGCGGCTATCTTCGCCGGCAACGTCGTGCCGCCCGGGGCCACTCCCTTGGCCCAAGCCTATGCCGGCCATCAATTTGGCGGCTTCGCCCCCCAATTGGGCGACGGCCGGGCCTTACTGCTCGGCGAAGTGATCGATCGTCATGGCCGCCGCCGCGACATTCAATTCAAAGGCTCCGGGCGCACTCCCTTCTCGCGTGGCGGCGATGGCAAGGCTTCGCTCGGCCCGGTCTTGCGAGAGTATGTCCTGGGCGAAGCCATGCACGCGCT
Organism: Bryobacteraceae bacterium; assembly: GCA_043787785.1. Taxonomy (GTDB): domain Bacteria; phylum Acidobacteriota; class Terriglobia; order Bryobacterales; family Bryobacteraceae; genus JALHNI01. Next base: position 5,266 of record JAYVUQ010000296.1, on the reverse strand, counting down.
CGGCATCCCCACCACCCGCGCCCTAGCCGCCGTCACTACCGGCGAGTCTGTCTTTCGCGAGCGGCCCCTGCCCGGCGCCGTCCTCACCCGTGTCGCCGCCAGCCACATCCGTGTCGGCACTTTCCAGTTCTTCGCCGCCCGTGGCGAGACCGACAAGGTCCGCCAACTGGCTGATTACGCCATCGCCCGCCACTACCCCGAAGCCGCCGCGGCCAGCAATCCTTATCTCGCCTTCTTCGAAGCTGTCCGCGACCGCCAAGCCGCCCTTCTGGCTCGCTGGATGCTCGTCGGCTTCATCCACGGCGTCATGAACACCGACAACATGGCCATCTCCGGCGAAACGATCGACTATGGCCCTTGCGCTTTCATGGATCGCTATGACCCCCAAACCGTCTTTAGCTCCATCGACCGCCAAGGCCGTTATGCCTACGGCCAACAACCGCTGATCGCCCGCTGGAATCTGGCCCGCCTCGCCGAGACCCTGCTGCCCTTGCTTCACGCGGACCCCACTACCGGCATCGCCCTTGCCTCCGAGGCCGTCAACGCCTTCACGGATCGCTATGACGCCCATTGGCTGGCTGGCATGCGCGCCAAACTCGGCCTTACCGGCCCACCAATGCCTGAGGATCTCGCGCTCGCCAACGGCTTCTTAGAAGTAATCCAGGGCGTGGATTATACTCTGGCGTTCCGCTCCTTATCGTCCGTGGCCAGGGACGACGATGCCAGCCTTCCCTACCAACGCTGGGCCGCAGAATGGCGACGAAGGCCAGTCGACGCCGAAGCGATGAACCTTGCCAACCCGCTCTACATTCCTCGCAATCACCAGGTGGAAGCCGCCCTCTCCGCCGCGGTTGAACATGAGGACCTCGCCCCCTTCGAAGCTCTCCTTGCGGTGCTGGAGCATCCCTTCACCGAGCGGCCGGGCCTCGAAACTTACACCCGGCCGGCCCCCGGCGGCAATGACGGCTACCGTACTTTCTGCGGCACCTAGCTAGCGGGCTAGGCGAACAATTTCAGCAACATTTACTTTATCTGCACGAAGGCTGTGGCGGAGGATGGGTGAAGCTCGCAAGTTTCAGCTTAGCTTGCGACCCGAACGCGCCCCGCCTCCGGCAGCCCGGGGGCGGGGCGTTTTCTTTATTGGCCGGGACTGATAAACTCTTGCCAGGGGTAAGCAGTACCCATGGCACCTTGCGCTGGATTTGTTTATCCTGCGCAATCCCGGCCTTTGAATCCGTTATTGAAGTGGAACGCGAATTCCGCGTCCTCCAGGAGCCTCGATGAGACTGTATTTCCTGCCCCTCGCGTTGTCCGCCATTCTCTATGGACAGGCACCCGCCAAACCGGTGGCCAAACCACCCGGGGTTGCCAAGCCTGCCGTTGACCCTTTGATCGATTCCGTGGTGCAGCTGAAGAAAGCTGGCATGGGCGACGACTTGATCATCAAGGGCATTCTGAAAGAGAAGCGGGCCGTGAATCTGGGCGTGCCGGAGATGAAGGTGTTGAAGGCGGCGGGCGTGTCGGACCGGGTGATCGGTGTGTTGATGGACCCTGACTCCGCCGCCCCGGCTGCCGCGGCTGTAGCGGTGCCAGTCGTGGTGAGCGCACCGGCACCCGCTCCGATGATTTCGCTGGTGGCCAGTGGACCGGTGAAGCGGCGGTTGGCCGTGGAAGAGTTTGATTTTTCCACCGTGAAGTCTACGGTGCAAGCTGTCTTCAACACGCAAGAGGACATCGGCAAGGGGATTCGCGCGTTGTTGATGACACGCTTGCAGCAGGCGGGTAAGATTACGGTGCTCGAGCGAGCGGCGATTAATAAGGTGATGGCGGAGCAGGATTTCGGGGCGAGTAACCGCGTGAAGAAGGGCACCAGCGCTAAGATCGGGCGCATCCTGGGTGCCGATGCCATGCTGATGGGCGACATCGTGGCCTTTGGCCGTGATGATCGCAACAAGCAGGTGAACGTGGGCGCGGTCACCAGCCGGATACCGAAAGTGGGCGGCCTGTTGGGCGGGGTGCGGATCGGCAAGAAGGAAGAGAAAGCAGTGGTGGTGATTGCCTACCGCATCGTAGATGCAGAAACCAGCGAAGTGATCGAGACGGGCGAAGCGCGTGGCGAGAGCAAGCGGGAGAGCAAAGGCATCGGTGGCATGCTGGGCATCGGGGACACGGCCGTTGGTGGCGCCGTGGACATGAACAGCAGTAACTTCGCGCAGACGATCATCGGCGAAGCGGTGATCTCCGCGTGCGACCAACTGGCCGAGAAGATGAATACGAAGATCCCCACGTTGCCCGTCCGGGATGTGGAGGTGGAAGGCCGGGTAGCCGATGTAACTGGCGGCCAAATTACACTGACGGTGGGAAGTAATGATGGCGTGGCAAACGGTGACGTTTTTGACGTGTTTAAGGTGTTGGGCGAAGTGAAAGATCCGATTACCAAAGAGGTGCTGGATATTCGCACCGAGAGAATCGGGGAGATGCAGATTGTGACGGTGCGGGAGAAGATTGCGGTGGGGCAGTATCAGGGTTCGCGCGCCGAAGTGGGCGCGATTGCCCGCAAACGGAAGGCCACTAAGTAAGGAATCCAGGCGATGAAGAAACTGATTTTTATCGGGTTGCTGATGGTTTTGGGCGCGGGCGCGCAAACGAAGCGTTCGGTGAGCGTGGAGAGCTTTGATTACTCCACGGTAATGACCGCCACGCAGGCGATTTTCGGCACGCAGGTGGATGTGGGGCAAGGGATTGGCGCGATGATGACGACGCGGATTGCGCAAGACGGTAAGTTCACGGTGGTGGAGCGCCGCAAGGTGGCGAACATCATGAAGGAGCAGGATTTTGGCGCGAGTAACCGGGTGAAGAAGAGCACCGCCGCGAGGATCGGGCAAATCCGCGGGGCTGATTTCACCTTGATGGGGGACATCGTAGTGTTCGGGCGTGACGATCGCCGTGGCGCGGCGGGCCTGGGCGTGGGCGTCTCTGGCAGCGGGGGTGTAGTTGGGGTTTCGAAGGGCACGGGCAAGGCGGTGGTGGTGTTGGCTTACCGGCTGGTGGACAACGAGTCGTCCGAAGTGGTGGCGACGGGCGAGGCGCGAGGCGAATCGCAGCGGACGAGCAAGGGCGGCATGGCCGGCTTCTTCACGGGGGGCACGCTGGTAGGCGGCGGCATCAGTTCGAACGCCTCTAACTTCGGCGAGACGATTATTGGCGAAGCGGTGATGAACGCGGTGGCCAAGCTGTCGTCGGACCTGAGTAAGCGGGGCGCGAGCGCGGCGGCTTCGGCGAAAGAAGTAGAAATCGAGGCGAGCGTAGCCGATATCGCGGGGGCCAGTATTACGATCACTGCCGGGTCTGGGGCGGGTATTACCAACGGGATGAAGCTGACGGTGTTCCGCAAGGGCAAAGAGATTAAGGACCCGACGACGGGTGAAGTGCTGGACGTGCAGACCGAGCGCATTGGCGACTTGGTGATAACTTCGGTGCGGGAACGCATCGCCAGCGGGACTTACAGCGGCGCGGCGGCCAAGGTTGGCGACGTCGTTCGGAACTAAGCTCATGCGACTGACTCTCTTTCTCGGGATGGCCATATTCGCCTTTGGGCAGTATGGGGTTCAACACGCGGCACTGGACCGGAACCTGACGGCTTGGCAGGGGCAGGGTGCGTCGGTCTCTGACCAGCAGTTACTGGGCCAGGTGAATACTCTGGGCACAAGCTTTCAGGGCTTCGTGCCGATGATCGGCGGCTTTACGCCACGGGACTATCAGGCCAACCGCGACCTGGTGCGGCGCAGTCTTTCCTGGCTGGCGATGGTGGAGTCGCGCGGCTATCGTAACCCGGCGTTGGGCCGGAGTGTGGCCGGGGTTTACGGCTCACTGGGCGACTACCAGAATCGTCCCCAGTTTCGGCCTTACGGCTTTACTTCGGGCGCCGCGTTCGGTTATGCCGGCGCGGGGCGTTTGTCGCGCCGGTTGTTTCTGGGCGGGGCGGGTTCAGAGCGTGATATCGAACGTTATGCCTTGCAGTTGGCCACCCTCGGCGCTGGATACGGCTACGGTTACGGCATGATCGGGCGGCGGGAGCGCGCGCCGCAAGGCTTAGACGCGGTGGATCTTGGGCCTGCGGAAGATAACGGCAAAAAGCCATTACCGGTGCCTGCCTTGGACAGGGCGAAGCTGACGGCGGAGCAGAAAGTGGCTTGGGATGAGCTGCGAACGCAGTTTGTGGCGGTGGCGAACCGGGTATTTCAGACGCAGCAGAATCTGGACGCCTTGGGCCAGCGCTTACGGCGCCAGGGCATGGATCTGAATGCACAGGATCGGGCGGTGGCTTATCAGATGGACGGATTCTTGCAGGATAGTGCGGCGTTGCTGGGGACCGGTGATTTTGCGTCGGCGAAGGTGGCGCTAGACCGGGCGAGTTACTTGTGCAATAAGTTGAAGTCAGTGGCCGGGGGCGGCTGACGAAACGAACCGGGGAGTGGTTGATTCTTTTGGGGTTGGGTGGGTAGGGGACGATCGGCCCTGGGCAACTTTTGCCGCCTAGCGGCGCGGTAGCGATTTGACGAAACAAACCGGGGAGTGTTTGATTCGATGGTACTTCCCTTGTGACGTGCCTCATGATGGGTGATGGGGCATTGGATGGGCGGGTGGCCATGATTCGAGTTTGGCATGGGAGACCGGGCTTTTTGAGGTGTTTCGGTAGGTTCAAATCCGTAACCAATTGATTCGGAGATGGTTATTGGCTTGGTGGGTAGTTTGGTTTCGCTGTGACTCCACGGGGATGGGGGCGGGATTTGGGGCGTAGTTTCCTTAAAGCATTGATTATAAAGCAGTTATTGGTTTGGCTGGGTGGTTAGTGAGCGCTAAGGTTCCTCTATGGCGATGAAAATAAATGAGTTATTATCTTGTCGGACTTAGTTTAGGGCTGCGTTTGTCACCTGAAACTGAGGAATCGCTTGTGTTTTGGAGGGGGGTTCATAGAACCTTGTTCTGATGATTGAACCTGGCCGTCTGAAGTGGCTTGCTGGCTTGGCGGTGCTGGGTGGGGTGGCGCTTCGGATGCAGTTGGCGTGGCAAACGAGTCTGAATCCCGATGAGGCGCTGATCATGGCCATTGCGCAGCCGACCACTTGGTTCCGCGACAGCCTCTACTATCACCACCCTCCGTTTTTCTATTTCCTCTTGCACGCGGTGGAGCGGGTTTCGACGTCGGAGTTGGCGTTGCGGATGGTGCCGGTGCTGGCTGGTGCGCTTTTTCCGTGGTTCCTGA
>JAYVUQ010000295.1:0-2070 GCA_043787785.1 Bryobacteraceae bacterium | reverse complement strand
GCGAAGAAGTAGGCGACCGCTTTGCTCACCAGGGAGCCGACGATCGAGGTGCCCACCAGAATAGTGACGAAGCCGCAGAAGTTGGCGATGGTCTCGGAGGTCACGTAAGGCAGGAAGTAGGCGCCGACGCTCGCGTAAAACCACACGGCGAGCACCAGGCCGAGCAGTGTGGCGGCCAGGCCGAGGATGATTCGAGAGAGGCCTTTCATGGCACCGGAGGCCATGGAGACGACGAAGAGCAGAAGGAGGATAATGTCGAGCCAGTTCATAACGTACGCCCTGTCAGGATACGATAAGCCTCGCGATATTTCTCGCCGGTTTGATCGGCGACGGCGGTGGGGAGGCCGGGGGCGGGATACTGCTTGTTCCAGTCGAGGGTCTCGAGGTAGTTGCGCACATACTGTTTGTCGAAAGAGACCTGCGCGCCACCCGGCTTCCAGGTGTCGCGCGGCCAGAAGCGCGAAGAGTCCGGAGTGAGCACTTCGTCGGCCAGGGTAAGTTGATCGCCGATGAAGCCGAATTCGAATTTGGTATCGGCCAGGATGATGCCACGCGATTCGGCATGAGCGGCGGCACGGGCATAGATGGCCAAGGTTAATTGCTTGAGGCGGGCGGCGAGTTGCGGGCCGAGGTTCGCGACGACGTGTTCATAGGAGACGTTCTCGTCATGGCCGGTGACGGCTTTGGTAGCAGGCGTAAAGATCGGCTCGGGCAAACGGCTGCCATCGAGCAGGCCCGCCGGCAAGGGAATGCCGCAGATGGCCTGGGTCTGCTGGTAGTCCTTCCAGCCGCTGCCGACGAGGTAACCGCGGGCGACGCACTCGACATCGATCATGGCGCACTTGTGGGCGTACATGATGCGGCCTTCGAGCATGGCTTGATCCTTCAGGGAGAGGCCGGGAACGTCGCGGACTTGGGCGCTGACAATGTGGTTAGGGACGAGGTCGCGCAGGAGATCGAACCAGAACAGCGACATTTGCGTGAGGACGCGGCCTTTGCCGGGAATGCCACTAGCGAGGACGCAATCAAAGGCCGAGATGCGGTCGGTGGTGACGATGAGCAGGCGGTCCGCACCGACCGGATATACATCGCGGACCTTGCCCCGTTTGGGCGCGGGCCAGCCTACTAAATTTGTTTCGAGTAAAGCTTCGGGCATGGGGGTTCCTCTATAGTACCGAAGGCGATATGATACTAAGCCATGAACCGACGCACGATGTTAGGCACGATGCTGGGAGCCGTTCCAGCCTTTGGTTGGCAGAGCGAGAAGAGCAACCTCAAGATCACGGGTGTACGACTGGTAAAGACGCGGCAGCGCAAACCGATCCCGCCGTTTACGCCAGCCCCGGGCGCTTGGTCGACGGGGGGGGTGGAAGTCGCCAACCCGATGTCGATCTACCCGGAGTACAAGGCGACGCGCTCGCTGTTCATGGCCGACGCGGGTATGGTGCCCAGTTTCACGGTCGAGATCACTACCGACAAAGGTCTAAAGGGCTATGGCAATGGCGGACCCGGGGGTGGGCCCATTGTCACCGACCACCTCACCAAGCTGATCTTAGGCCGCGACCCCTTCGACTACGAGCGCATCTGGGATACCTGCTGGCGCTCCACCATGTCCTATGGCCGCATGGGCGTCACGATGAACGCCATTGCCGGCGTGGACCTCGCCGTTTGGGACTTGATCGGCAAAGCTCTGAATCAGCCTATCTACAAACTGATCGGTGGCGCGGTGAAGCCGCGCGTGCCCGCCTATTGCACGGGTAACGACCTTGAGCAGCATGCCGAGGCTGGCTTTAAGATGATGAAACTCGCCATTCCGCATGGCCCAGCCGACGGGCGCGAGGGGATGAAGAAGAACCTGGAGTTGGTGAAGCGCGCCCGGAATGTGCTGGGTCCCGATGGCGAAATCATGTTGGATTGCTGGATGGCGTGGACCGAGCGCTACACCATGGAGATGGCCGAGATGATGGCGCCTTATCGCATCTATTGGATGGAAGAAGTGCTGCAACCGCATGATTACGCTGGCTTTGGCAGACTGAATTCAAGTATTAAATCAACTCGCATTGCCACCGG
>JAYVUQ010000294.1:0-6877 GCA_043787785.1 Bryobacteraceae bacterium | reverse complement strand
AGCTGCGCTCCTTGCCGAGGGCGTGACAGAGCAGCACCTCGGCAGTGAGGCGGGGCGCGATGACGACCGCCTCAGTAAGCATGCGCACGCCACTCGCGAGAGCGTCGTCGATGCGAATGGCCGGGGTCACCGCTTAGTTGAGCTGTTGCTTCAGCTTCTCGGCGTTGAAGTGGCCGTTGACGGCTTCGATCAGCGGCGCCACCGCCCCTTGCATGATCTGGTCGAGCTGGTAGAGCGTCAAGCCGGGGACGCGATGATCCGTGACGCGATTGTCTTTGAAGTTGTACGTGCGGATCTTCTCGCTGCGATCGCCGGTGCCCACCATGGTGCGCCGCTCGGCGCCCGAGGCGGCGAGTTGCTTATCCATCTCGAGTTCGTAGAGGCGCGAACGCATCACGCGCATGGCCTTGTCTTTGTTCTTGATCTGCGACTTTTCATCCTGACAAGAAACCACGACCCCGGTGGGCAGATGGGTTAAGCGCACGGCAGAGTACGTAGTATTAACGCTCTGCCCGCCTGGCCCGGAAGAGCAAAAAGTATCGACGCGCAAATCCTTGGCTTCAATGCGGACCTCGACGTCGTCCATTTCCGGCATCACCGCGATGGTGATGGTGGACGTATGGACGCGGCCCTGGGTCTCGGTGGCCGGCACACGCTGGACGCGATGGACGCCGCCCTCGTACTTCAACTTGGCGAAAACCTTTTTGCCGGAAATTAGGGCCATGATTTCCTTCATGCCGCCCGCGCCACTCTCGCTCGTGGAGGTGACTTCCACTTTCCAACCTTGCAACTCGGCATAGCGGGTGTACATGCGGAACAACTCGGCGGCAAAGAGAGAGGCTTCGTCGCCGCCGGCGCCGGCCCGAATTTCGAGGACGATATCCTTGTCGTCGTTCGGATCCTTGGGAAGCATCAACAGCTTGAGCTCATCTTCAAAGCGCGTAATCTGCGGCTCCAGGCGCGAGATCTCCTCGGCCGCCATGCCCGAGAGATCGGGATCGGTAATCATCTGCTTGGCTTCGAGGTAGTTCTTATACGCCACTTTCCATTCGCCGTACTTCAAGACGATCTCTTCGAGGTCGGAACGCAGTTTGGTGATGCGGCGATACTCGCTCGGGTCGCTGATGACGGCGGGGTCGGCCATGCTCAGTTCCAACTGGGCGTACTTCTTTTCAATGTCGTCAAGCTTTTGGGCGTACTGCATGATTTAGGCGATTACCAATTCCCCGCCCTGTTTCGCTTCGAGAGCCATGGCGCCCTCGAGGGCATGAATCGCGACGGCCACGGCGGCATCGTCCGGCGCTTGGGTGGTGATGCGCTGCAGCCAAAGGCCAGGAGCGGTGAGGAGAGCCAGATAACTGCCGCGCCGCTTGGCCGCGAAGCGAATGATCTCGTAGCTGAGGCCAGCAATGACGGGAATGAGCACAATGCGCGAGGCCAGTTTCTGCCAGAAGCCATCGAAGGGCAGGAACATATAAACCACCATCGAGACAATCATCACGACGAGTAAGAAACTAGTGCCGCAGCGGGGGTGCCAAGTGACGAACCGCTGGGCATTTTCTACCGTCACCGGCGTGCGCGCCTCGAAATTAAAGACCACCTTGTGTTCGGCGCCATGGAACTCGAATACGCGGTGGATGTCCTTAAACCGCGACAAAATAAACAGGAAGCCGAGAAAAATGCCGATGCGGATGACGCCGTCAACGCCGTTGAACAAGATGCGGTTATCGAGCACCGGATACTGGCCTTGAAGCCAGGACGTCAACTGTAGCGGCACGTACTTGTACATGAACGCGAAGAAGGCGAACGAGAAGATCATCTGCAACGTCATGGCCCAACCGGAGATCTGCGTTTGCTCTTCTTTCGGCTTGCCCTCTTCTTCGAGCGATACGTTGGCCGAGAATTGAAGAGCCTTCACACCGAGGCTAAGAGCCTGCACCAGCGTGCCGACGCCGCGAAAGATGGGTAGGCGGAAGATCGGGTACTTTTCTGACATGCGGTGGACGGGAGCTTCTTCGGTGACGATTTCACCATTCTTCTTGCGCACGGCGACGCAATAGGAATGGGGGGCGCGCATCATCACGCCTTCCATGACGGCTTGGCCACCCACCAGGGTTTCCTCGCCGCTCTCGAGCACCGGGAGCAACTGGAGGTGCCCGAACATACGCAAAGTTTCCCGCAAATAGGCAATCATAGGTATCCTCTAAATTATAGCAACTGGCACTACTAAGGCTTTAGACGTGTGGCAACGGGTTTCGGATTCAATCCGGGGCGGGAACCTGGTTCCAGGAGCGGATGACCCGGGTGTCATGCTCATACCCCAGTACGCTGATACTACCCGTGGAAAGCGCAAACAAACGAGCTGCATCGGGCGGCAGGCCCAGCCAGGTGGCGGTGAGGATGCGCAGGATGTGGCCGTGCGCGAAGATTGCCACGGCGCCGTCAACCTCGGCCAGGCCGATCACCACGCGTCCGGCTCGCACGCCGACTTCGGCAATCGTCTCTCCGCCTTCGGGCCCATCGTTCCAGATCGACCAACCGGGCCGGTCGCGCTGAATGTCGGCGCTGGTTAGGCCTTCATAGCGGCCGTAGTTCCATTCCTGCAGGCTGGGCGTGGGGATGGCGAGGCTGCCGTAGCCGGCGAGTTCAGACGTTTGGCGGGCGCGGCGCAGGGGGCTCACCAGGACTTGGGCGAAGTGGTGGGCGGACAAGACCGGTTTGAGCGCCAAGGCCTGCTGCTGGCCCAGCGCGGTGAGCGCGATGTCGGCACTGCCGGTGTGCTGGCCGGTGCGGCTCCATTCGGTTTCGCCATGACGGACGAGCCAGAGTTCTTGTTTCGGCATACGTTCTTCCAGTGTAGTGGGGTGACGAAACCAACCCGGGAGTTATTGATTCCATTGGCCCAGCACATGATGGGGGTGAGGCTGGACGATAATCAAAGGCGTTGCCTAGCTTTTGCCACTATCCCGCTTGGCCGATCCCTTACGGCCTCGAGTTGCCGCTGGAGCCCGAGTTCCCATGCCCTTACTTACCAGGGCAAAAGTCACGCTACCGGGCGGTCTCCGTCGAATCCTTGCCGTCTGCCGTTTACCATCAGTTTATGAACGCTGGTTTCCGGCGCTCGGGTCACGTTCTCTACCAGCCGGTCTGTCGCCAGTGCCGGGCATGCGCACCTTTGCGGGTTAGCCCGCGCGATTTCCGGCTCAGTGCGACGCAGCGACGTTGCTGGCGGCGGAACGCGGATTTGGCCGTCTCCGTGGCGTCGGCGGAAGTGTCTGCCGAGAAGCTGGCTCTTTACAATCGGTACAATACGGGCTGGCATCAAGGCCCGGAGTTGACGCTCGAAAACTTCACTGAATCGTTCTACGAAAGTTGTGTCGACACGCTCGAATTCACTTACCGCGATATTGGCGGCAACTTACTCGCCGTCGGCTTGTGCGATGTTGCCGCGGAGTCATTGAGTAGCGTGTATTTTTATTTCGACCCTGACGCGAGCGCACGCAGCCTGGGCACCTATGGGGCGCTGTGGGAACTGGATTTTGCCGCGCGGCACGACATTTCTTATTATTATTTGGGTTACTGGATCGAGGCTTGTTCGGCGATGAACTACAAGGCGAAATTCAGGCCGCATGAGTTACTGGGTCTGGATGGTGTGTGGGTACCCGCTGTATGAGCGTCCCGCTTCAGACTAGGCCTAAGCGGGCCTGGAGACCCGCCCCACTGAGCAGGGCCCGCTTACTGCGTGCGCGGCGGGAAGGGGCCTACCCACCGCGTGTAAGCGGTGGGTAGGTTTGCGAGTTACAGGCCGAGCTTGGTGGCGATAGCTTGTAACATCACCCGGTCGTCGGCGGTGAAGCCGACTTGGGTTTGCGCGTAATACTGCTTATCGCGCACGGCGATGGTGCCGCCAAAACGGAAGAAGAGCTCTTCGTAGTCGAGCAGGGTGCGGAGGGGCATCTGGACCTCCGGCTTGTCAGCGCCAGCGATATTGCCGACGTTGACCCCCTTGGGGGGAATATTCACGGCGGCCGCACTCTCGCGGGTGAGAACCAACATATCGAGTTGGGGATGATTATTGGTTTCGTCCCGCAGGAGCGTACCGTTCTCCGAAATCGCGAGAACCGTCTCGTAGACCACCAATTTGCGTGGGGCTTCGGACGCCTTGGGATCGAACCAGTATTTTGGCGGCTTGGTCGCATCCCACGGGGGGGCTGGACGGCCGATGGCCTTCTCGTATTCTTCGCGGGTGGAGTAATACGGAAACAGGAAGACCGTATCGAAAGGATAAAAGGGTTGTCGTTGAATTGGCATGGATGCCTCCGTTATGAGGCTCGCAGCCAGGTCAAGCGATTTTGGGGGTCAAGCGCGGTAACTGGTTGATTAGGCAAGCCACGAAAAAGGCATTTTCGCTGTGACTGATTTCGGATTTCGGCAATCGAGCCCGTTAAGCCACCAGTTCGGCAAAAACATCCGCCAAGACGGCGCAACTCTCTTCCATGGCGGCTTCGCTGATGACCAGAGGGGGGCAAATCTTTACGGTGGCCCCGCCGAAGCCGACCGGGTTGAACATCAACACGCCCCTTTGCCAACAGCGCTTGACGACCTCGAAGGCGAGGTCGGCATCCGGCTCGATGCCGCCCGCTTGGATGCAATGCATGCCAGCGACAAGCCCTTTACCCGACACGGCGCCAATGCGAGTTGGATAGCGGCGCTTGAGGGCCTGTAAGTGCCCGTGCAGCACTTCGCCCATCATCTGGGCCCGCTCCGCTAATCCTTCATTCAGAATCACATCGATGTTGGCCAGGGCAGCGGCGCAGCACACCGGATTGCCGGTATGAGTGGACGACATGCTTCCAGGAGGGAACATGTCCATCAACGCTGCCGAAGCGGCCACAAAGGCCAGGGGCAACGAACTGGAGACGCCTTTGCCCCAGGTGGTAATGTCCGGGACGATGCCGTAGTGGGTGAAGCCCCACAAGCTGCCGGTGCGGCCGAAACCAGCCTGCACTTCGTCGCAGACGAGCAGCACGCCGTTGGCATCGCACCAAGCGCGCATCTGCTGCATGTATTCCACCGGCGCGAAGGCGGCGCTGCCACCTTGATAAGTCTCGAGGATGACTCCCGCGACCTGATCCGCCGTAACGCCTTGTTGAGCCAAGGACTGCAGAAAGCCAGCAAAACTGGTGTCGGTGGTGCGGAAGCCGTCGGGAAATGGCACTTGCACGAAGCCGGGGTCGAGGTTGCCGATCCACTCTTTGAGTGCCGGAATGCCGCCCGCTTGTTGCGAGCCCATGGTTCGGCCATGGAAGGCTTTTTCATAGGAAATAATTACGTTCTTCTGGCGGCCCCCGATTTTGGCACCGTGGGCGCGGCACAGCTTGATGGCGCATTCCACGGTTTCTGAACCTACGGTGAGCAGGAAGATTTTCTTCATCGGCGCCGGTAGCAGGTCACTCAGCCGTTTGGTAAGCCGGGCGCGCAGTTCGGTAGGAAAAGCGTAGTTGGTGAGCAGCTTGGCATTGGCTTGGTCAACGATGGCTTTGACGATGGCCGGATGGCTGTGGCCGGCGTTGGTAACGAGGACGCCGCTCGACCAATCGATCCAGCAATTGCCCCAGCGGTCATAGACCTGGAAGCCTTCGGCATGGTCCCAGAGGGTGGGCGGTTGGCCAGTCATGGCGATGGGCTCGGTGGCCAAAAGGCTTTCGAGCACCGGAATCGAGCCCGGGGCGGGCAAGGCCGTCTGGATGGAGCGTAGCGCCGTCTTCACGAGGGGAACGGTTTGGGGAACTAGGGGAAAGTCACGAGCCATGTGCATCTTTATTCTACGGGAGCCGTAGGGGCCTCGACACCGGTGAGGCCTTGTGGCGCCGTGGCGGCGTCGTAAGCGGGATTCAGTTGGGGCAGCACGGCCCCCATCTGCGAGCGCCAGGCATCGAGTTTGTTGCGCAATTGGCGGGCCTTGGCGGGCAGCCGCCGGGCCAGATTGATTCTCTCGCCCACGTCCTCCCGCAGATTATAGAGTTCCTCCCGATCGTCCTCGTAGAAATGAATCAGCTTGAAGTCGCCCAGGCGGACGGCCGCACCGGGCGCACCGCCCTGGTTTGAGTAGTGCGGATAGTGCCAGAAGATCGCTTCGCGTTTCAACTTACCGCCGCGCAGAGCCGGGGCGAGGTCAACGCCATCAACGATCGCGGGCCTGCCCAAGGCGCGGGCGATGGTTGGCAAGATGTCGACGGTGGAGATGGGCTGGTCGCTGACCTGGCCGGGCTTGGTGACGCCGGGCCAATGGACAACGAATGGGACGCGGATACCGCCTTCGTATAAGTGGCCTTTGCCCGCGCGCAAGGGCGCATTCGAAGTAACTGCCAAGCGGCTCTTCCCTTCAAAGCGCAAGCCGCCGTTGTCCGCCAGGAAGATCAAAACGGTTTGGGCCGCCAATTGCCGTTCGGCCAAAGCGGCGCGTAAGCGGCCGAGGCTCGCGTCCATCGTCTCGATCATCGCGGCGTAATGCGGATCCCCTTGAGGATTCGCTTTGCGCCGGTATTTCTCAACCAAGGCGGGCTTGCCGCCGAGAGGCAAATGCACAGAAAAATGGGGCAGATACAAGAAAAATGGCTTGCCGCGAGAATCATCCAGGAACCGGATCGCCCGCGCGGTCAAGTTTTCGTCTAGATACTCGCCGGCCTGGGTGGGCTCGACGCCGGGAATCCGGTAGGGCGGAAAGTAGGAGGGCGGCGAACCCTTGTCGGTCCCCCCGTAGTTTAAAGCAAAGCCTTGGTCGTTGGGTAGACTCCCGACGCCGCCTAGGTGCCATTTTCCGATACTGGCCGAGACATAACCGGCGGGGGCGAGTAACTCGGCGATCGTGACTTCA
>JAYVUQ010000293.1:0-4870 GCA_043787785.1 Bryobacteraceae bacterium | reverse complement strand
ATAGACATCGACCATGATTCAGTTACGGCAGCGCGATGGGCGGCCGTCAGGCGAACCCGGCGATCTTGTTCAATACAGACGTTTCAGCCTCTTGGGTTCCGGCCACATCACCACTCAAGCGGGGACCGTACCCATTCTGAACGGGATCGTTAGCCCAGCTTCGCCTTCAATAAGTCATTCACCACGCCCGGGTTTGCCTGACCTTTCGTCGCCTTCATAATCTGGCCTACCAGGAACCCAATCACCGTCGTCTTGCCGCTCTTATATTGCTCCACCTGCTTCGGATTCGCCGCCAGCACCTCGTCGATAATCTTCTCGATCGCCCCGGTGTCCGATATCTGCTTCAAGCCGTCGCGTTCAATAATGATGCCGGGGGCCAAGCCTTCCGCATACATCTTCGGGAAGATTTCTTTCGCTAACTTGCCCGATAACTCGCCCGATACAATGCGCTTCACTAAGTCGCCTAAATCCTCCGCCGAAATCGGACTGGCCGTGATCTCTTTGCCTTCCGCTTTCAGCAAGGCCATTAAATCGCCCATCACCCAATTGGCGGTGATTTTGGCGTCGCCGCTGGTGGCGACGGCCTTTTCGTAGTAAGTACCGATTTCCTTGGTCGCCGTCAATACGTCCGTGTCATAGGCATTCAAACCAAACTGCGTCGCATAGCGCAAACGCTTCTGCGCGGGTAACTCCGGCATCGTCGCGCGCAAACTGTCGCGCCAGGCGTCGGAAATCCGGATGGGGACTAAGTCCGGCTCCGGAAAATAACGGTAATCGTGCGCGGCTTCCTTCGAGCGCATACTAAACGTTTCGCCAAGGTCCGGGTTATAAAGGCGAGTCTCTTGCACGATCTTGCCGCCGCTGTCGACGATGGCCACTTGCCGCCCCACCTCAAACTCAATCGCGAGCTTCAGAAAGCGGAACGAATTGAGATTCTTGATCTCGGCCTTAGTGCCCAATTCCTCAACGCCCCACTTACGCACGCTGACATTGGCGTCGCAGCGTAAGTGGCCTTTTTCCATATCGCAAGAGCTTACTTCTAGAAACTCCATGGCCTGCTTCACGTAAGTCATATACTCGTAAGCTTCGTCGGCCGAACGCATGTCGGGTTCGGATACGATCTCGATCAATGGCGTGCCGGAGCGGTTCAGGTCGACGTAAGTGAAACGGTCAGAGTCCTTGAAGCCATCGTGGATACTTTTGCCGGCATCGTCTTCCATGTGGACTCTGGTGACACCGATGCGCTTCATGCCTTTATCGGTTACCACGTCGACAAAACCGCGCTCGGCCAGGGGCAGCTCGTATTGCGAGATCTGGTAGCCCTTGGGCAGGTCCGGGTAGAAATAGTTCTTGCGGGCCATGCGCGAAGTCGGGTTGATGGTGCAGTTGAGCGCGAGCGCGCCTAGGATGGCCATGTCGACGGCCGGCTTGCTCATCACGGGCAGCGCGCCGGGCAGGCCCAAACAGACGGGGCAAACGTTGGTATTGGGCGGAGCGCCAAAACTGGTAGGGCAGCCACAGAAGATCTTCGTATTGGTGGCCAGTTGGACGTGAACTTCGAGGCCGATCACGACCTCGTACTTTGCGAGTTGATCGGCGGTGGCGGCATGGGTCATCAGTCCCCCAGTTTAGTGCAAATGGACCGTCGCGCCGGGGGCCTATACTGAAAATAGGGGTCAAACCCCCTGCCCATGGCCATCCCCACCGAAGACATCCCCGCGGCTCCCGTTGGAGGCGACAAGCTGGAGGCGCTCTATCAGCGCTTGGAAGAGCGCGTGCGGCAATCCCGCCCCACTGAGGACCTTGAGCCCCTGCGCAAGGCCTATGAGTTTGCGCTGCAGCTCCACGCCGGCCAAACGCGGGACTCAGGCGAGCCCTACATGGCCCATCCGCTCGAAGTGACGCTGATCCTGGCCGGCATGATGATGGACCAAGTCACCTTGATCTCGGGCATTCTGCACGACGTCGTCGAAGACACGCCCGTCAAGATGGAGGAGATCAAGAAGCGCTTCGGCGATGATGTCGCCCGCATTGTCGACGGCGTCACGAAGCTCTCGAAGATCCAGTTCTACTCTCGCGAAGACCGCCAGGCGGAGAGCGTCCGCAAGATGCTGCTGGCTATGGTGTCCGACGTGCGAGTAATTATCGTCAAGCTCGCCGACCGCATTCACAACTGCCGCACCCTCGATGGCATCAAGGACCCGGAGCGGCGCAAGCGCATTGCGCAGGAGACCATCGAGATCTACGCCCCGATCGCCAACCGGCTCGGCATGGGCAAAGTGCGCGGCGAGCTTGAGGATCTGGTCTTCCAGTATCTCGATTCCGAGGCGCACCACCAGGTGGTCCACGACATTGAGACCACCCGCCAGGCCACCGAAGGCTTCCTGGTGAAGGTGAAGCAGATTGTCGAAGACAAGCTGAAAGAGAACGGCATCCCGGCGCGCGTCGAAGCGCGTATGAAGCGGCCCTATTCGGTGTACACCAAGCTGCAGAAGCAGCGCATCGGCATTGACCAGGTGTATGACCTGCTGGCCATGCGCGTCATCACCGATTCGGTGAAGAACTGCTACGCCGCGCTCGGGGTCATCCACCACGAGTGGCACCCCATCCCGGGCCGCATCAAGGACTTTATCGCCATGCCCCGGCCCAACCTCTATCAGAGCTTGCATACCTCCGTGATGGGGCCCGATGGGCAACCTTTTGAAGTGCAGTTCCGCACCGAAGAGATGCACCGGATGGCCGAGGAAGGCATCGCCGCCCATTGGAAGTACAAAGAAGGCAAGCGGGGGCAGGCTGGTGACGAACGTGTCACGTGGTTGCGCCAATTGGCCGAGTGGCAAAAGGAGATGCGCGACCCTACCGACTTCATGTCTACGCTCAAGCGTGACCTGAGCACCGAGGAAGTGTACTGTTTTACGCCCGCCGGCAAGGTGATGATGCTCGCCCAAGGCGGCTGTCCCGTCGACTTCGCTTACGCCGTACACTCCGACATCGGGCACCTTTGCGTCGGCGCCAAAGTGAACGGCCGCATCGTGCCGCTCAAATACGAGCTCAAAAACGGCGACGTCGTCGAAATCCTCACCCAGACCGGCCACTCCCCCAGCAAGGACTGGCTCAGCTTCGTCAAAACGTCCAAGGCGCGCAACCGCATCAAGCACGTCATCAACGCCACCGAGCGGGTGAAGGCCATTGAGATCGGCGAGAAGTATCTGGAGAAAGAGGCGCGCCGCCTGGGCGTGGCGCTCTCGAGAATTAGCAAGGATCAGTTGGAAGCCGTGGCCGGCGAGTATGGCTATCCGAAGATCGAGGATCTGCACGCGGCCCTGGGCTATGGCAAGTATTCGCCGCGGCAAGTGCTGCATAAGCTGGTGCCGGAACTTGTCACCGAGACGGAACCCGAAAAGACTGAACCCACCGCGCCACCCAAGCCCAAGGTCGACGACGACCAGGATCTAGTGCTCACCGTCGAAGGCATCCGCGACCTGCTGATTACCCTCGCCAAATGTTGCAACCCGATCAAGGGTGAGCCGATCGTCGGCTACATCAGCCGCGGCAAGGGCATCACTGTGCATGCCAAGAGCTGCAAGAACGTCGACAACCTCATGTACGAAGCCGAACGCCGCATGAATGTCGAATGGACGCGCAATGCGGGACGCTCCTTCCGCGTGCGCCTCACCGTTTATTCCGATGACCGGCTCGGCATGCTGAACCAGATCACATCGATTCTCTTTGCCGAAAACTCGAACATCCAAAGCCTCGAAACGCGCGACGACACCGAGCGCGGCGAGGGCAAGATTGTCGATGTCGCCACCGACGTGCGCGATAAGAAACAACTCGAAAAGATTACCGCCACGTTGCGCCGCGTCTCCGGCGTGCGCCACGTCGATCGCGTTCAATAACGAAATGCCCGCTCAAGATCCCCAACACATCGCCATCTCCAAGTCGAAAGGCATCGACATCGACTGGCAGGATGGCCAACACTCCGCCTTCACCATCGAGTTCCTCCGCGACCAATGCCCCTGCGCCGTCTGCACCGGGGTCCACGGCACCGAGCCGCAGAAGACCAACTACTCGGCGGCGCCCGCAGCGAATCCTTTCCAGATGTTCAAGCCCCGCTTGAAGATGGATAGCGTCGAGCCCATCGGTAACTACGCCATCAAGATCGCCTGGAATGACGGGCATAGCACCGGCATTTACTCCTGGACCTATCTGCGCAAGCTGGCCGACGAGCGCGCCTCATCTCCAAATTGACACCCCTCTCGGTCGAGCTTAATTTTTGGGTAGGTAAGTAGAGTATACTCGTCCCAATCTGAATGAAACGGGTTAAGGACGGTGCGAACTTGAAAACCTACGCCACGCTGTGGGCCATGCTCTGGCTGGGCTACCTTTTCTTGGGTTCTGCAGAGTTGTCCGCGGACGTGTTGCCCGCGGGAACAACTCTCGAAATTCGCTTGCTCACTCCGGTGTCCTCGCACAATGCCAAGCGCGGCGATTTGGTGCGCGGTCTCACCGTCGTGCCGGTGCGCGATGCCACGGGAAAGTTATTACTGCCGGTAGGTAGCGTCGTTCAGGGCCGTGTAGAGCGGGCGAAACGCGTCGGGTTGGGCCTCGTACACGAAACGGCGTCCCTGCAACTGCGGCTGGATGAGATGTTGCTCAGTGGGGAACCGGTGGCGCAGCGGATCTTCACCCGCCTGATTTCGGTGGACAATGCGCGAGAGAAAGTGGATCGCCTGGGCACCATCCACGGCATTCGCGCCACCGCCAGTATGGCGCACCGGCTGCACCGGCGGGCGTTGCGGTTAGTCAGTTGGCATCCCATCGTCGGCGTCTCGGCGGTCGTGGCCGCCAATCTCCTGTTCAAGTTCCC
>JAYVUQ010000292.1:0-1531 GCA_043787785.1 Bryobacteraceae bacterium | reverse complement strand
GCGCGCAATTCCCGGCTCAGCACTTCCACCGATAGCCCGTGGCTGCGCATCTCGGTCACCAGCACACGAAGCCGTTGCCGGAAGGTGCGCTCAATCTCGACGCGATTTGCCGGAGGATGCGCGCGGTCGAGAACCCGTACCGCCTTGCCCTGCGAGACCTCCACCCAGCCTTCCTGCGCGAGCGCGCGATAGGCTTCGGCGACGGTGTTGAAGTGAACGCCGAGGTCAATCGCCAGCCGCCGGACACCTGGGAGCACTTCGCCGGGCGTCAGTTTCCCCTCTACGAGGTAGTTGCGGAACTGGTCTACAATCTGCCGGTAGGCCGGGATGGGGGAGCCGAGGTCGACGGAAATGGGCAGGTCCTGCATGGTCTGTATGCCGTACATGTACAGCATACAGTGCGACTGGAGATTGTCAATAGGGAGAATCGATTGTGCTCCACGCTACCAGCCTCAACGAGGCGAGCTCATCATTCGGGGATGGCGAGCTTGACGCGGGTCTGGAGACCCGCGCCACGGGAAGGGCTACGGCCTCATGAGAATGGGCCCCACCGCGCGGCAGGCTAGGCTTTTTTCACCGGTACCGGGCCTTTGCCCATCTTGTCGATTTCGTTGAAATAGATCTTGCGCTCGTCGTACATGGCCTGGTTCGACAGGATGACGGCGGTGGAATCATGCAGGCCCACTTCAAGGTCAGCCAGCGGCCGCTTTCCGCTGGTGCAGCAATCGAAGAAGCTGGCCAGTTCGACATCCACCGGGTTCGAGTCTTCTTCGGGAACCATGACGCCCTTGCCGTAGAGCCACATCTTGGCGAACTTGAGTTCGCTTTGGATAAACGAATCGGAGTTTTGCACCTTGTGCTGATCAAGCAGGATGGGCAGGCCTTTGCCGCCCTTTCCCGTGCTGACGAGCGAAGCGCCAACGGCGGCGGGCGGGGCGTTCTTGCCGGCCGGGTAAGCGGTGGGGGCGGCCGGCTCCTTAAACCACATGCCGAGCGCGGGCTCGTCGTCAGTGCCAACGGTGATGTGGATGGTGCCTTGCGTACCCATGATGCACTCGCCGAACTCAGTGCGGCTGCCATCGAAAAGGGGCAGATGGCGGTTGGTGGTCATCGAGGTGTAGATGAGCTTTTGACCCTTGGGGTAGCGGTAGATGAGCTGAATGTTGTCGAAGATGTCGCGGCCGTCTTTGATGTAATCGAGGCCGCCGACGCCTACGACGTACTCGGGACCGGAGCCAAACATCCAGTCGGCAATGTCGATCTGGTGCGAGGCGAGCTCAGCGGTGAGGCCGCCCGAAAACTCGCGGTATTTACGCCAATTTTGCTCCTTGTCGGTGCGGCCGGCGGGGACGGGCTTGTTCCAGGGATCCTTGGCAAAGGTGTTGCGATGCCATTGGCCGCGGATGTGGGTCACTTGGCCGATCATGCCTTTGTCGATCATGGCCTTGGCGGTTTGGTAGAACTTCGAGTAGCGCCGTTGGAGGCCAACCCATCACCAACGATGCGATGGCGCCCACGTTCCAGCAGCTCG
>JAYVUQ010000291.1:0-7327 GCA_043787785.1 Bryobacteraceae bacterium | reverse complement strand
CAACCAGTTCCTGGCCAGCTTGGGCGAAGGTGTGCCGGTGAAGAGCCTGGCCGATGTTCTGCAGTCCCGCAAGTATCATCCGTCGGTGCAAGGGCGACTGGAGATTGAAGAGAATAAGGAGGCGCATGGGCCATCCTCAGCCGAGTGCGCGGCGGAAATGGCTTATCGACAGAAATTCCGCGACGCGGTGAACCAGACCATGCTGGAGTTGAAGCTGGACGGCTTCGTTTATCCAACCTGGAGTAACCCACCGCGGCTGATTGGCGATCTCAACACGCCCGGCGGCGACAATAGTCAGGTCTTCTCGCCGACCACCGGCTTTCCGTCGATCAACGTTCCGATGGGGTATACGCAAGGTACACTTCCGGCGGGCATCACGTTTTTTGGGCGAGCCTGGTCAGAAGCGAGCCTGATTCGTTTCGCCTACGCTTACGAGCAAGCCACTCGCTGGCGGCATGCGCCGGCGAGCACGCCACCGTTGCGATAGGTTGCGCGAGCCTCGCGCAAGCCAGTTTTTGCAAGGCTACTAAGGTTGTGGGGTAGTAATTGCTGGCGAACTCATGCCGACATCATTCATCCACTCCTGAACCCGCAGAATCCAGGACGAGCGAATGATGGGCATCGCGCCAGGGCGATAGCCGAAGCCATGCCCGCCGCTGTTGTAAATGTGCATTTCGGTCTTTACGCCGGCCTGCTTCAGCAAGGGATAGAGGGACGAGATGGCGGTAGCCGGCCCTTTGTCGTTGTCGGCGCACAACATGAAGGTGGGCGGCGTGTCGGCAGTAATCGTGAAATTCTCCGCGCGGACACCAGGGTAAATCAGAATCTGATAATCGGGCCGCGAGCTCTGCCGCTCAATGGGGTCTGGTGCGGCCGCTTGGCCCGCGTCGTAACGCGTGGCCGCCATCAAGGCGACCTCGCCGCCCGCCGAAAAGCCCATCACCCCCACCTTGGTAGGATTCAAATTCCATTCCGCGGCCCGCGAGCGAGCCAGGCGAATGGCGCGCTGTACGTCGGCAAACGGATGTTCAGCGATCTTGTAAGTTGAGCCTTCATCGCGCGCCAGGCGATACTTCAGCACTAAGGCGGCAACACCGGCTTGATTCAGCCACTCAGCCACATTGGTGCCTTCGGTGTCCATTGAGAGAAACCGGTGGCCACCGCCGGGGGCGATGATCATCACGGCGCCCGTGGCTTTCTCCTTAGGAGGAAGATAGACCAGCACCGACGGCTGATGAATGCTGGAAACTTTGAGCGATTCGCCGGCCTTGGCGGGGGCGATGACTACCTCCGCCTTACCGGCCATCCACTCAGACCCGGGCGCGCCCCGCGGCCATAACGGCACGGCGTCGCCATTCGTGAGGGCGAAAACGCCGGGAGCCAGCAGCAAGAGGGGCAACAGTCTTTTGTTCATAAGGGCCGACGTACTTTTATCACACTGGCTCGTGCGCGTTCAACCTTCAGACCAGAATGTGGACTTCCAAATGCTCAACTGCCCAACATTTTTCACCCGGTCTACGCACTCCTCGCCGAACGGTACGGTGCCTGAGCGCGCGGCCTAATGAGCAGGGTGATCTGGTCGATAAGGCGGGAATGGATGGAAGGCCAGTGCGAAAAGTGTGTCTGACGCTGGCGGTCGTCGTCGCCGCGTTCTCCGCGCTATGGCTCCGCCGCGCGCCGCTCCCGGTGGGGACGATTCGCGTGGGAATCGATCAAAGGGCTCCCTTTCAGATGATTCGCGCGGATGGGGGCGTGGAAGGCGTTTCGGTTGACCTGATCCGGGAAGCGGCCAAACGCCGCGGGCTGCGAGTCGAATTTATCCCAGTATCCGGGAAGCTGCCCGATGAAGCGATTCGGGAGGGGCTGGTAGACCTGTGGCCGGGGGCAGGAATTAGCGCGGAGCGCCGCCGGGAATTTCACCTCACCGAGCCTTGGATGCGGAACCAATACGCCGTGGTGCGTCTGGCGGAGCAGTCCGTGCAGAGGCGTCGGGGGCCGGAGACTTTGGCCATGATGCGGCTTCCGGTGCTCGCTCCGCAGGTGGCGAAGCATTTCCGCGGCGCGCAAATCCAGTGGCAAACCGGGCGGCTGGATGCCATGCGCGCCGTATGCCTGGGCGCGGCATCGGCGGCTTTGCTGGAGTCGCGTTTCGTAGAGCGGTTGTTGTTGAAACGGCCGCCCGGTTGCGAGAAGGCCGATTTCACTTCGACGTTAGTGCCCGGAATGGGGCTACAGATAGCCATCATCTCCTCGCGAGCCTACGCGGGGGCCGCTGACCTGCTGCGCGCCGAGTTTGGGGTATTGGCTGCGGAGGGTTTGATGGCCACTAGCCTCGAACGCTGGTCACCCTCGTCATCGGCGGAGATGCGCGCCGAAGCCGTATTGCGCGAAGGAACCCAACGAGACCGCACACTGTCCGTGGGGCTGATTTTTCTACTGATCACTTGCGCCGTCCTCGGGTGGCTGATTTGGCGCTTGCGCCAAACCACTCGTCGGCAGCGGGCTTTGATGGAGGAACTGCGTGGCGAGAAGGAGCGCTGGACCCTCAACCTGGAAGCCACCCACGATGGATTGTTCGATGCGAACCTGGTCACTGGCGTGGTGACTTACTCTGGCGATTGGTTGGAAATGCTAGGTTTGGATTTGGGCGAGTTGACCCGTGGGCAAGACCGGTGGGCGCAACTACGGCATCCTCATGATTGCGAGCGGGTGGACCGGGCGTTGCGGGCTTATCTCGAGCGGAGCAGCGAGACCTACAGTATTGAGTATCGGTTGCGGCATCAACAAGGCCACTGGGTCTGGGTGCATGCGCGGGCGCAAGGCATCTGGGATCCGGAAGGCAGGCCGATACGGTTAGTGGGGTCGCACTCCGATATCTCGCGGCGCAAGGCGGCCGAAGCCGCGCTGCGGGTGGAGCAGGCGCAGTTTCAAGCCTTCATGGATGACACCCCGGCGCTGGTGTGTATCAACGATGCAGCGGGTCGCCTACTTTACGCGAATCGCCATTTTGAAAGTTACTTGGGCCTGCAAGGGAATCCGTGGCTCGGCACTGGCTTGGAACAAATACTTCCGCCCGAGCCAATGGCTCGCTGGCGCGAACACGCCTTGCGCACTTTGGATTCTCCCCTACCCATTGCAGGCACTCTGGAGCTTCCCGGGCCCGACGGCCACATACGTACCTTCCAGACGACCCAATTCCGGTTTGAGAACACGGCCGGCGAGCCGCTCTTGGGCATGATGGCCACCGACTGCACGGCGGCACTAGCGGCCGAAGCTCATCTACGCCAATCCGAAGAACAGTATCGCCAGCTCTTTGAAGCCAACCCCAGCCCCTGCTGGATTGTGGATGTGGAAACCACGCGGATCGTGGCCGTGAACCAGACCGCCATCGAGGAATATGGGTGGTCCAGAGAGCATTTCCTGGCCTTGCGGCGGGCGGACATTCTGGCCGAGGAACAGCATCAGGACGATACCAGCGAGCCACAACAGCATCGCGATTTTGCGGGGCAACTGAAATGGGTAGTGACCGCCAGCCGCCAGATGCGCCAGGAGGGCCGTCTGGTGCGGCTGGAGATCCTGCACGACGTCTCCGACCGGGTGGCTTCCGAAGCCCGAATTGAGATGGCCTATGCGGAGATGGAGAGCGTCGTCACTCGGCGCACGGCGGAACTCGAAGACGGCCAAGCCCGTTGGCGCACGCTGGTGGACTCGCTCCCGCAGATGATCTGGACCACGCAACCGGATGGCCGGTGCGATTTTTTGAGTCGCCAATGGTTAGACTACACCGGCTGCGCGATCGAACAGCATCTGGATTTCGGCTGGGTGGACGCCGTTCATCCGGACGACCGCGAGCTCTCCGCAGCCACTTGGAATGCCGCTGTGTTGAGTCGATCCGCCATGGACCTGCAATACCGGGTAAGGTCAGCGAAAGGCGAGTATCGTTGGTTTGCCGTGCGGGCGCTGCCGCTGCTGGATGAGCTGGGTGAGATTCGCCATTGGCTCGGCACCTCCACCGACATCCACGACCAGAAACTGAGCGAAGAAAATCTCGAATGCGCGGTGGCCGAGCGCACGCTGCAACTGGCCGAGGCCCGCAATCGCGCCGAAGACGCATCGCGAGCCAAAAGCGACTTCCTCGCCATGATGAGCCATGAAATCCGGACGCCGATGAATGGCGTGGTCGGCATGACTGGACTGCTGCTCGATACGCCGCTTACCTCCTCCCAACGCTTGATGGTCGGCACCATCCGTACCAGCGGCGACGCCCTCTTGACGGTGATCAACGACATTCTCGACTTTTCTAAAATCGAGGCGGGCAAGCTGGAGATCGAGGAAACCAACTTCGACCTGCAAAGCACCATGGACGAGGTTTGCGAAGCGGTGGCCACGGCGGCAACAGAAAAAGGGCTGTCCTTATCGTTGCGGGTTGACCCGGACGTGCCGCTCGATTTGTGCGGTGATCCGGTCCGTCTTCGACAAGTGCTTTTGAACCTGGTGTCGAACGCGCTCAAGTTCACGCCTAGCGGTGCCATCGCGGTGACGGTGTCGCGTGAAGGCTCCCGTGACGGGGTGGCGTTTCTGCGCTGGTCGGTGCGCGACAGTGGGCCGGGCCTGACGGCGGACCAATTGGGAAGTCTCTTCGTGCCCTTCACCCAGGCCGATCGTTCCACCACCCGCAAGTTCGGGGGCACGGGCTTGGGGCTATCCATCTCCAAACGGCTGGTGGAACTGATGGGCGGCACTATTGGCGCGGCGAGCCAACCCGGCGCGGGAAGTACATTTTGGTTCAACGTTGGGATGAAGACGCAGGAATCCCCCCTGCGGCTCGATGGTGGCGGCCCAGTGATTCTGTTCGGGCGCACACCGGCCATCAATCAATCGGTAAGGAACTGCCTGGAGCGCGCTGGTGCTCAAGTAACTGAGTTCTCCGCCGATGGGGCGGCTTTCCCTGATTGGCTGACGCGGCAGTTGAAAACGGGGGTGCCACTACGAGCGCTGCTCGTGGACGCTGACGCCGTGCCCGGGCACCAGATGATTGGCCGCTGGAAGGCGCATCCTGGCTTGACGGACACGCCGGTAATCGTCCTCGGCAGTTCTGGCGATTGGGAACCGTGCGATACGTCCGATTCACCAGAACGCCAGGCGATTGGGCGCTTCGTCCCCAAGCCCATTCGACGTCTGGAACTGCTCGAAGCCATCCTCTCGCCAGTGCCGGCACCCGTCGATAACGACGCGGCCAAGCCGCCCTTCCTCCTCACCAACGGGCGCATCCTGGTGGCCGACGACAATCCCACCAACCAACTCGTGGCCCGGTTAATTCTGCAGAAACTCGGCTGGCAAGTGGATGTGGTGAACGATGGCCGGCAAGCCTGCGAGGCGGCCCGGAAGCACGCCTACGCCCTCATACTGATGGATTGCCAAATGCCCGAGATGGATGGTCTGGACGCCACCCGCGCCATCCGCGCCCAGGAAACTACTCGCCGCACGCCTATCATCGCCTTAAGTGCCGCCACTATGTCTGAAGAGCGCGAGAAATGCTATCTGGCCGGCATGGATGACTTTGTGGCCAAACCGGTCTCCCGGCGCGACCTCGAAATGACGCTCGAGCGCTGGGCCACCACCCAGATATCCTGAGCGATTATTCGTCACGCAACGCCCGGATCCGGCTATCCTGTTGTGCATGGCTCCTCGCCTCTTTCTTCTGTTCGGCCTTTCCGCCGCCCTGTGGGCCCAGTCGTCTGACGGCGCGCTCGCCGGCACCGTGCGCGACCCCAGCGGAGCCGTCATTCCCGGCGCGCGGCTGGAAGCCCTCAACGTCGCCACCGGCATTGTCACCCGCTCTACCACCAACCCGCAAGGCGGCTACTTCTTCCCCTCGCTCACCACCGGCAGCTATCGCCTTTCGGCCCTCTCCGACGGCTTCAAAACCAGCGTCGCCGAGCGGGTTCGGCTCGACGTTGGCTCCCGCCTCAGCCTCGACTTGACTCTCGAAGTCGCCACCGCCGGTACCCAGGTTGAAGTCGTTGCCGTCGAAGCCAAGCTCGATATGTCGCAAGCCACGGCCACCGTGGGTGGCGTACTGGATGAGAAGAGAATCCTCGACCTGCCACTTACCAGCCGCAATGCGCTCACCTTTGCCACTACCCAAGCCGGCACCTATGGCGATTACTTTAGCGGCGCGCGCATCGGTACTCTGAATATTCAAGTCGATGGCGTCAATGTTCAGGACGCCCGCATTAACCAAGGCCGGTCCGCACCTTTCTTTCTCTCGACTGACCGCATTGCCGAGTTTCGCGTGGTTACTTCGCCCGCCGATGCCGAATATGGCCGGGGCAGCGGCCAAATCCAGATGATTACCCGCTCCGGCACCAATGAGTTCCATGGCAGTCTGTTTGAATTTCATCGCAACACCGTACTGAATGCCAATACCTGGTTCAATAACTTCCAGGGCCGCAATGCCGCCGGCAACCCTATCGCTCCTCGCAATTTTCTCATCCGCAACCAATACGGCGCCCGTGCCGGTGGTCCACTTACGATTCCCAAACTCTACCGTGGCAAGAATCGCACCTTTTTCCATTTTCTGTGGGAGGCAGAGCGCATCGCCCAGCGCAATCGCGTCACCCGCACCGTGTACACCGAACCCGCCCGCCGCGGCATCTATCGCTTTATCCCTGGCTTACAGAATGCCAATGCCAGCGCGGCTACACCAGTGGTTGATTTCCAAGGTAACCCACTGAGGCCGGTGTCGAGCGCCAACGTCTTTACCGTCGACCCCCTTCGCCCCGGCCCGGACTCCACCGGTGCCATTCGCCAGATGCTCAACCTGATGCCCTTGCCCAATGTCTTCAACACCGGGGACGGACTCAATACTGCGGGTTACGCTTGGATTCAAAGGGCCAGTTCCAAGCGCGACCAATACAACCTGAAACTCGACCATAACTTCAACGACCGCCACCGCCTCACCTTCAGTTGGAATCGCGAAGATAGCCTCAGCCTCAATGGATTTCAAAGCCAGCGTTTTCCCAACGCGCCCGGCGGTGCGGTGGATTCGCCCGACAATGCCTTTGCGCTCAAAATCTCCTCCGTGGTGACGCCCAGCCTGCTGAACGAATTCAGCATCGGCATCCTGCGCAGTAAGTCCCGTAGTTACGCGCCCTGGGAAGTCGGCGGCGGCTTGGATGTGCTGCCGAAAGTAAATGGCGCTCCTTACTTAATCGACTTACTCACGGTGACTGACCCCATCTTGGTCGACAACGATCCGCAAGGCAGGATCTCGCCGAATTACCAATGGAGTGATACGGTTTCGTGGCTGAAAGGCAAGCATAAC
>JAYVUQ010000290.1:0-4563 GCA_043787785.1 Bryobacteraceae bacterium | reverse complement strand
AGCACGCGAAAGTGCAAGGCGCGATACTTCAGGTAACCGGTGGCGAGTAGGTTGGCGCGATGCACCGCGTAGGCTTGGCCGCCCGCGCTTTTGAACGTGGTGGGATGGCGAGCGAGTTCTTCGAGCCAAGCCGCCATCGCGTATTTGGCCTTCGATTCCTTCACGGCCGTGTCCAGGGCACCCGCGCTCAGCGGCACCAGAATCACCACCACCGCAATCACCAGAACCAGACCAAAGAACAGCAGGATCGGGTCGTAGGCCGCCATTACCGTCAGCCCCACGACGGTTTGAATGAAGAGATTCAGGCCATCGACGATTAGCGTGGCCCCCGCCTTCTGCACGGTGACCACTTCAAAGAAGCGATTCACCAGCTCCGGCCCATACCCTTTGTCAAAGCCGTCCATCCGCACGCGAAGTAGCCGGTAGACCACGTCCGTGGCGATCCGCACAAACACTCGCCGTTGCAGAACTTCCACCACATAGAGGCGCATCACGTAAAGCACGCCAGACAGCACCAGTGCCGCCAGGACGATCACCACCAACACCACCAGCGGCTGCATCAGCATGCCGAAGGCGATGGTGTTCACCAGCGCCTGGGTGGCGATCGGCACCACGAGCGATAGCAGGCCCACGGCGATGGAATAGATGAAGGCGACCCACAGGTCTCGCCGCTCGGCTTGCATCCAGCTCAGCAAACGCCGCAGCGGGTGTACGCCATGCCAAGGATTCACGTTTTTACCCGGCTCCCCGGAAAGTGCACGTTTAACATTTTGGACTGTTTTCGTATCGGCATGGTTCTTCTAGGTTTGGGATTCCGCCCCAGAGAAACCCTAAAAGATTTTAATCTAGAAGACGTCGAACTTGCAAGTCGATAGCCCACCGCTCGCGCGGTGGGCTAGAGCCCCAGCTTGTAGGCTTCCCGCTTGGTGAGGCCGAAGCGCTGGGCGATCTTCTTGGCTGCCGCACTCGGCGCTTCTCCCTGGCTGATCAACTCCTGGTAGTGGCGCTTGAGTTCGTCTTCGGGCGGGGCTGGAGCCAGTGAGGGGTCAGCTTTGCCGATTAAGAGGGTGATTTCGCCGCGTTCCGTGATGCTTTTGGCCAGCTCGGCCGGCGCGCCGGAGGCAAACTCTTCGTGGAGCTTGGTGAGTTCGCGGGCCACCACGACGGGCCGATGCGGTAGCACGGCGGCCACGTCAGCCAGTGTTTCGCGGATCCGGTGGGGCGCCTCATAAAAAATCAGGGTGACGTCGAGCGCGGACAGCCCTTCAAGCGCGCGGCGGCGGGCGGCCGTCTTGGGAGGCAGAAAGCCGCCGAAATAGAAGGCGTCCGTAGGCAGGCCAGAGGCACAAAGCGCCGTGGTCAGGGCGGAGGCGCCGGGCAATGGCACCACCGGAATGCCGCGCATCCTGGCTTCGCGCACTAAGGGAAAGCCCGGATCGGAGATGAGCGGAGTTCCCGCATCCGAAACCAAAGCAATCGATTCGCCGGCCGCCAGACGTGCGAGTAGCGATTCGAGCTTCTGCCGCTCGTTATGTTCATGCAGACTGGTGGTGGGCGTCCGGATGCCGTAATGTTGCAAGAGCTTGGCTGTTTGACGAGTGTCTTCACAAGCGACGGCGCTTACCTGAGCGAGGATCTGAGCGGCCCGGTAGGTAAAATCGCCCAAATTGCCAATCGGCGTCGCAACGATATAGAGGGTTCCGGGCATTTGCCGATAGTACCGTAAGAGGCTTTGGGTTTTGCCGGTGAGTCGGTGGGGCTGAGCCCTTCAGGGCGCGCGCGCGAAAGATTAATTTGCCGTTTTGGAACTTTGTAATAAGATATGAAGGACGAGAGAAAGACCTTACCTTTCAGCGGGTTGTCGAAAGCTAGCTGATCGGGCCAGTGGGATTTGAGCAACGATGGCGATTGAAAACACAGTGTCGAGTCCAGTGTCGAGTCCAGTGTCGAGTCAACCAACTGTTGAGGGTATGCCGACAGTCCAGTCCCATTACACCTGGACCCCCGAGGGCAAGTCCGTACAGGTCCGCGTCGATTTCGACGTGATTGATCGCCTGTCCGCTGAAGTGATGCGTGGCTTTGGCTCGGTGCCGAAGCGCGGCGCGGAAGTGGGTGGCATCCTTCTCGGCGAAGTGACGCCCGGTAATCCCGTTACCGTCCATATCCACAACTTTACGATGGTGCCCTGCGACTACCGCCGTGGGCCTTCCTATCAACTTGCCGATGCGGATACGCGCCTTTTTTCCGAGACCGTTGAGAAGGCTACCCAATCGAGTCGCCACGAATTACGGCCGGTGGGTTACTTCCGCAGCCATACTCGGGACGGTATGAGCCTGACCGATGAGGATCTGCAGCTCTTTTCAAATTACTTTCCTGACCCGACGAGCATTATGCTCTTGGTGCGTCCTTTTGCGACGAAGGTGAGCCAGGCTGGATTCTTCTTCGAAGAAAACGGGCAGATCCGCAGTGACGCCACTTATTTGATGTTCCCTTTTCGACGCCGCGAACTTGGCGGCGGCGCTGTTGGATCTGGTGGCGTTGGTGGCTCCGGTGACCTCCGCCAAGCCGAAGGGGTGGAACCCAGTCCGGTGGTGGAGATGCCCACCGCGAAGGGTCCAATTCCGATCCGCCCGGAGACAGCGACCGGATTTTCGCAGAACCAACCAGAACCGGCGGCTGCGAGTACCACCGAAAACCGCCGGCTATTCGGCAATCGCGATGATGCGCCCACCGGCGGCTTTAACCCCAGTTTCGACATTACGGCATCCACCCAACGGGAAGTCCCTGGCCGCTCCAGCGAACCGGCATTTTCGAATGAGGCCTCGCAAAAAATCAAGAAGAGCTGGGTATGGTTACCACTATCGTCCATCTTTCTGCTGCTGGGCGTCCTGGTCGGCTTTTTGATCGCCGTTACGATCCGCAAGCCGAACACCGCCGTTCCCTTGACGGCGTATGGCCTGTCCCTGGCTGTGCAGCAAGAGCCTGACGCGTCGATCCACGTCACCTGGGACCGGGCGGCGATTCCGGTGGCGATTGCCACCCGTGGCGTCCTGCACATTCAGGATGGCGACTTTTACAAAGCGGTGGAGCTAAAGCCGACTGACCTGCAGACGGGCAGCGTCATCATCCGCAATGTCCGCAACAATGTCACCTTGCGATTGGAAGTCTTCCTCCTCGACCGCAACAGCCTCACCGAAGTACGCGTCGTCAAAAACGTCAACGCCCGCTAACCCCTTCCTTCTTACTGTGCTATTCTCACGGATGCCCCGGCGATCTCGCGGCCTTCGCGAGGATGCTTTTTTTAGGACCTACCCACCACAAACGCCTCAATGAGGTGATCGCCCTCCTGTTTCTGGCCGGCGGACTCTACGTCTTCCTCAGCCTGATCTCCTACCAGAGTACTGACCCGTCGTGGAACGCCGTCTCGAGCGTCGTCCGCGCCGACAACTTGATGGGCCGCTTAGGTGCCCACATCGCCGACCTCTGCTTCCAGATCCTCGGCCTCGCCAGCTTCGTGCTGCCCCCACTTTTGGGCATGCTGGGCTGGAAGTGGATGCTTTCGAAGCCTATCGAAACGCCATGGGCCAAGCTGGGCGGCGCCGCCCTGTTGATTGGTGCCGGCAGTGTCGCTTTGTCGCTGGCGCCCAGCCTGCGCATGTTCGCCTCCAACATTCCGGCCGGGGGCTTGGTCGGGTTCCTGTTAGCCGACTACCTCATCGACGCTCTGAACGTCACTGGCGCCGCGTTGGTCACCCTGCTGCTGTTGCTGATGTCGCTTTACCTGATCTCCACATTCTCCGTGCAGGTGATTGGCAACTGGTTCATCGGCCCCATCCGCTGGTTGCGCTTCGTCTGGGACGGGCTCACCAGCATCAAGCTTACGCCGCGCCGACAGGTGGTCTCCGCGACCGCCTCGAGGACGGCGAATGAAGAGGTCGACGCCCGGATTGTCGACCTCTTCGCCTCCCCCACGAAACCCAAGGCCCGCGCCGCCGCCGCTGCGCAAGGAAACCTGCTGGAGATGCTCCCTCCCCCCGCATCCGTGCCGGCCCCTCCTCGCTTCGACGACGACGAGCGCGCGCCCTGGGATGAAGAGCCGTTGGAAGAAGAAATTCCGATCCGGGTGCTGGAAGATCAGCCGCCGGCGATGATGCGCGGAGAGATGCCCTCTACCCCGGCCGCCTTCGGCAGTTTGGCCGCGGTG
Organism: Bryobacteraceae bacterium; assembly: GCA_043787785.1. Taxonomy (GTDB): domain Bacteria; phylum Acidobacteriota; class Terriglobia; order Bryobacterales; family Bryobacteraceae; genus JALHNI01. Next base: position 359 of record JAYVUQ010000290.1, on the reverse strand, counting down.
GAGCTAAAGGGTCCTAAGAAAAGGCCCACGCGGGCCGCAACGCACTTTGAACTGCCGTCCACGACGCTGTTGAACTTGCCACCGGAGCGCAATAGCTTCGATGCCCAGGAACTCAAAGAGACCGCCGCCAACATCACCACCAAGCTGAAGGAATTTAACGTCCTCGGCAGCGTGGTGCAAATCAACCCGGGCCCGGTGGTGACGACGTTTGAGTTTCGTCCCGAGGCGGGTATTAAGGTGAGCAAGATTACAACGCTTACCGAGGACCTGAGCTTGGGCTTGGAAGCTGAGTCCATTTTGATTGACCGCATTCCCGGCAAGAGCACGGTGGGCGTGGAAGTGCCCAACCGGCGTCGCGA
>JAYVUQ010000289.1:0-4986 GCA_043787785.1 Bryobacteraceae bacterium | reverse complement strand
AAACCCTTAAAATCGAGCCCCAACTTATTCCCCGGCTATCTCAGCCGGTTCGGCTCGGCATCGCTTCCATCACCTTTATTCAGGACCGCCGCGACGATCCGCTCGATGCCAAGCGTGGCTGGTACAACACGCTCGACACGGCGCTCTCTACGCGCACCCTCACCTCGGAATCCGATTTTCTCCGCTTCCTGGGCCGTAACTCGTCCTATTACAAACTCGGGCGCGACTTAGTCTTCGCGCGCACGCTGACTTTCGGCTGGCAATACGGATTGAGTGCGAATACCGCGCGCGACGTTCCTTTGCCCGAACGTTTCTTCTCCGGCGGCGCCAACTCTCACCGCGGATTCTCCGAAAATCAAGCGGGGCCGCGCGACCTCGTTACGGGCTTCCCCGTCGGAGGCAAGGCGGTGATGATTAATGGCTTGGAGCTGCGTTTCCCCTTGATCGGCGATAACCTAAGCGGCGTGCTGTTTCATGACGCCGGTAACGTATACTCCAAGTTCAATGAAATCAGTTTCCGCGCGCACCAGAGAAATCTCACTGATTTTAATTACATGGTGCATACGGTCGGTTTCGGCGTTCGCTATCGCACCCCGGTCGGGCCGGTTCGCGTCGACATCGGCTTTAGTCCGAACTCGTCTCGCTTTCAGGGTTTCCAGGGCACTTACCAGGACTTACTCTTCCAGCGCGGCATTGCTACGCAGCAGCGCGTCAATCAATTCGCTTTTCATTTCTCGCTGGGGCAGGCTTTCTAAGATGCGGATCGCTTATTTACTCCTTCTGCTGACACCCGCGCTGGCGAGCGAACTGATTGATCGCGTGGCGGTAAGCGTGGGAAACACAGTAATTACGGAGAGCGAGTTACTCGAACAGATGCGGGTGCGCGCCTTGCTGGAAGGAACTCCGCTCCGCCTGGATAGCGACAGCAAACGCGACGCCGCCGATCGGCTGATTCAACAAGCGCTGATTCGCCGCGAAATCGAGACTACCCGCTACGTCACCCCTGACGCCGCCCAGGGGCAATCCTTGCTCGCCGCTTTCAAACTGAGCCGTTTTCAGAACGACGACGCGCTCTACGGCGAAGCCCTCCGCCAAGCGCGCCTCACGCCAGCCGAAGTCCTCGCCAATTTTCTCTGGCAACTTACCGTCCTGCGCTTTATTGAATTCCGTTTCCGCCCCGGCGTTCAGGTTTCGGCGCAGGAGATTCGCGAATACTATGAACGTAAGTTCCTGCCGGCTTGGCGCGAACGCTCCAAGGAGGCCGCACCTTCTCTCGACGAAGCCACGCCTCAGGTGGAAGAAATTCTCGTACAAGACCGCATCGATAACCAACTCGACCGCTGGATAAGCCTGACGCGAACCCAAGTCAGCATCCACTATCGCGAGGAGGTCTTTGACGGATCATGAAGCGTCTGCGCCGGCCCTTCTTCGCGCTGCTCCTGCTACTCCTGTTACTCGGTTCAGCCGGGCTTTTTGTCTGGCGTTCGGACTGGCTGGCCAACACGATCCGCGACCGCACAATTGCCGAAATCTACAAGGCTACCGGAGCGGAAGCCGCTATCGGCCGCTTTGAGTGGGATTGGCAGCGGGGCATCGTTCGATTAACCGACGTCACGATTCATGGCCACGAAGGCCCGGCCGACCCACCGATCATCCACGTAGCCGTGGTCGAGATCACGCTCAAAGTACTGTCCTTCGTTAGCCCCAATATCGACCTTCGCGCCGTCAAGCTAACGCGGCCGGAGATCCATATCGTTACTTATCCCGACGGCTCCACCAATGTCCCCCGCCGCCGCCACCGTCCACCGGATCAAGTGATGGAAGCGTTGATCAAGATCGGCATCAACCGCGTCGATGCCGTGGACGGTATCTTCGCCTGGAACCAGCAGGAAATTCCTTTCGCCATTCACGGCGAGAATCTTGCGGTCTCGCTAGACCTCGAGAGCGAGCGCTATCGCGGCACGCTCCAAGGTGAGCGAGTCTCACTCAAGGTGCGGGGGGTGCGGCAGTTCCAGGTAAGCCTCGCCACGAATGTGGTGCTCGAAAAGAATCGCCTCCAGTTCGAGAAACTCCGCGCCTCCCTCGACGGCATCCGCCTGGAAGCCGCTGGAGAATTGAAGAACTGGGCGGAGCTTGGACTTACCGCCAAGGTGAACGCCAAAGGACCTGTGCGGGACTTAGTGAAGCACTTCGACTTGCCGCTGCTGGCACAAGGCGATGCCGAAGCGAATGGGGACCTGACTTATCAGAACGGCTGGAATTTCCGGGGCATAGTGGCCGGCCAAAACCTTGGCTATCGCAACGACAAGCTGGACGTAAGAGGAGTGAATCTCAATGGGCACACGACTTACCGTTACTCCCCTCTTGTCGGCCATCAAGCGGAAGTAACGCGCTTACGAGCGGACTCCGCGCAAGGTAGTTTCCGCGGCTCACTGAACGCCAGCGCGGAGCGCTATCGGCTCCGCGGAACGATAGGAAACTTACAATTCGACGACGCCCAGCGGATTTTCGATCCGGCTCTTCCTTCCTGGTCTTCGCTCATCAATGGACCGGTGGATCTCGAAGGCGACTACCGCTTTGTCAGAGCTATGGCGCACCTCACCTTGATCGCCACCGACGGGAATCGACCGCTAAGCGGCATCGTCAATCTCGACTACGATTCCCGCCTTCAGGACGTCCGTTTGACGAAGACGCACCTGCAATCGAGCGCCACCCAGGTTGATGTCACCGGCGACCTGCTGGGTGGGCTCGACGTAGACCTCTCTACGGCAAACCTCGCGGAACTACCCTTCGTCAATCGCTTGCCAGTGCGCATCGAAGCGGGCGGCCTGATCACGTTTCAAGGGCAAGTGAGCGGTGGCTTGGCCACGCCTGCCGCGAAGGGCCAACTTACTGCCCGGTCCATCTCATACGAGGGTGAGGCGATTGAGCGAGCGCGCACTCAGGTTCGTGCGCGCTCCGACTTACTCGAGCTGGACCAACTGGAAATCGTTCGTGGCAGGCAAACGGTTACGGGTTCACTACAAGTTTCTTTGTTCGATTGGGTGACGCGCCCCGGGAGCAGCTTTCGCGGAAGGGTTTCTGCTCGCGAGATCGAAGTTACTCCTTATGTCGCGGAAGCTCGTGGCCAATTGAAAGGCGTCGCGGAACTCACGGGCACCGTTCAAGACCCGAAACTAGCCGGCGACGTCGAGTGGCTGAACGCCGTCTATCAGGGACAAAGCCTGGGTGACGTTACTGGCCATGTCACTTACTCAGGGGAACAGATCGATGTCCGCATGGGGCGCCTGACACTGGATCGTCAGCCGCTCGAATTCGCGGGTACTTACGTTCATGAACCCAACGATTACCGGAACGGGGCATTTCAAGGCTCGGCCAAGGGCTCCGGTCTCTTTCTCGAACGTCTGCCTCAGTTTCACGAACGCTATCCGCTGGTCGCCGGCCGCCTCGAAATAGAAGGGCGAGCTCGAGGGCGGCTAACCAACGGCCAACCCGACTTCAATTCCGTGGATGGCCGCGCCGTGGCGCAACAGGTCGCGTATGACGGTAAGCCCCTCGGTGCCCTGAGCCTGCACGCCAAAACCGAAGGCGCGCGGCTGACTCTCACCGCCAGTGGCCTCCTGCGCGGCGCATCCCTTACCGCCACGTCGCAATGGCAACTGAGAGGACTGATGGCGGGCCAGGGAGAGTTCGCGATCCGGGGCGCGAAGTTCGACGACTTTCAGGACCTGGTCGCCAACCCCGCCACCGCCGAAGACCCCACCCCTTTCGACTTGCGCCTCGAAGCCACTGGCACTCTGCGGGGCAATCTTCGCGAACCTGGAGCACTCGCCGGCAGCGTCAAGATCAGTCAGTTGGCCATCACCCCCCGCCAGGCAATGAGCGAGTCCGCCCGGCGCGATTTCACCCTTCGCAATGACGGCCCGATTGAAGTAACCTACGATGCCAAGGGCTTTGACATCAAACAGGCCAAGTTATTCGCCAAAGATACTAAGCTTACCGCGGCCGGGTTGCTCAGTACGCAAGGTACAGCGGCGGCGGCGAACATCAAGGTGGTCGGCGACGCGAACCTGGCCGTCCTGTCGGCACTCAAAACTGACTTACTCGCCGCTGGCCGCTCCACGCTTGACGTTACTTTGCGCGGCTCGCTGACCCAACCCATCATGGCCGGACGCATGGAACTTCACGATGCGTCCTTCTTCCTGCGCGATGTTCCTAATGGCCTGGAAAAGGTAAATGGCGTAGTTTTCTTCGATCGGTCCCGGGCTCGCCTGGAGAATCTGACCGCACAGTCCGGCGGCGGCACGATTCGTTTGGGGGGCTTCATCGGCTTCAACGGCGAATTGACTTACCAGTTACAGGCCCAGGCCGACAACGTCCGCGTCCGCTATCCCGAGGGAGTAAGCACCGCCGTGAATACATCGCTAACGCTAGCGGGCAGCGCTAACCGCAGTTTACTCTCCGGTTCGGTGACGCTACTTCGCGCGGCCCTCAGCCCCCGCACTGACTTAGGCACCCTGATCGCCGATTCCAATAAGGCTTCGACCGCTTCTACGCGCATCGAAAACGAATTCCTTAAGAACATGCAGTTCGATGTCCGCGTCGATACCGCGCTGAATGCGCAAGTAACTACCTCACTCACCCAAAACGTTGAAGCCGAAGTAAACTTGCGGCTGCGCGGTACTCCGGCTCGCCCTGTCTTATTAGGGCGCACTTCTTTTACCCAGGGGGAAATTAGTTTCTTCGGCACCAAATACACCATCGACCGGGGCGAGGTGAATTTCTATAACCAAACCAAGATCGAGCCCACCATTAACCTCGACCTGCAAACGCGCGTCCGCGGTGTCGTGGTGACCATTAACTTCTCTGGCCCAGCCAGTAAATTGAGCCTGTCCTACCGTTCTGATCCGCCATTACAGTCATCGGAAATCCTGGCGCTGTTAACTGTCGGTCGCACGCCCAGCGGCTCGGTGGTAAGCGGTGCCA
>JAYVUQ010000288.1:0-2707 GCA_043787785.1 Bryobacteraceae bacterium | reverse complement strand
TGCCCTCCGTGTCACGCATTCACTTTCTCGAGTGCTCCGGCAACTCGGGATCCGAATGGACCAACCCCGCCGACACCGCCCAGCGCAGCCATGGCCTGGCCAGTTGCAGCGAATGGACGGGCGTGTTGCTGAAAACGGTGCTGGCCGAAGCGGGCCTGAAACCCGATGCCAGTTGGGTGATTGCCGAAGGCGCCGACGCCTGCCTGATGGCTCGCAGCATCCCACTCACCAAGTGTCTCGACGATGCCATCCTGGCTTATGGCCAAAACGGCGAAGCACTGCGGCCGGAACAGGGCTATCCGCTACGGCTGCTGCTGCCGGGATGGGAAGGCAATGCCTGCATCAAGTGGCTGCGGCGCTTGCAAGTTACCACCGAGCCGATGCAATCGCGCGAGGAGACCGCGCACTATACCGACTTGCTGCCCGACGGCAAGGCACGCCAGTTCACCTTCGACCTGGACGCCAAAAGCGTCATCCTTTACCCTTCTGGCGGACAAACGGCGACGCCGGGCTTTGTCGAGATCACCGGCTTGGCCTGGAGCGGCCGCGGCCGGATCGACAAGGTGGAGATCTCCGCCGATGGCGGCAAGACCTGGGTGCTCGCCCCGCTCGACGAGCCCCGCTTCACGAAGGCTTTCACCCGCTTCCGGTTCCCTTGGGAATGGGATGGCCAACCGGTAGACATCGCCTCGCGGGCCACCGATGAGACGGGCTATACGCAGCCCGCCACTGAGCAACTGGTTGCCGTAAGGGGCACCAAAAGTACCTATCATCACAACGGTATCAAGACGTGGCGCATCGGCGCGAATGGCAAGGTGACGAATGCTTAGGCTGCTCTTGTGGATGACGGTGGCTTCGGCCGCGATGGCCCAAAAGTACGGGGTGGGCAAAGCGGCCACCGCGGCCGACATCGCCGCGCGCGACTACTCGGTTTCCGCCCGCGGTACTGGCCTGCCCGCCGGCGGTGGCTCCGCCAAAGAGGGCCAGGAGTTATACGTCAAGCACTGCTCCACTTGCCACGGGCTTAAACTCGAAGGCGACGCCGAGCAAGGCAACCCGGCTATCGCGGGCGGCGTGGGCACGCTCACTTCGCCGAAGCCGGTGAAAACGGTGGGCAGCTATTGGCCCTATGCGCCGGGCGTGTTCGACTACATCCGGCGCGCCATGCCCTACGACAATCCCCGCACTTTGAAGGCCGATGAATATTACGCGATCACCGCCTATGTGCTCTTCATGAGCGGCATTGTGCGTCAGGATGAACGGCTGGATGCGACGACGCTTCCTAAGGTGAAGATGCCCAACCGTGACGGCTTTGTGGCCGATCCGCGGGTGGCGGGTAAGCGTCCCACTTACTAAGTGGAAGCTGATTCTGGGCCCGGACATCACCCCAATGGGAGAGACTGGCCGGAGCACTTGGCGCAATCCTGGCACTAATCCTCTATACTGTCGGGCGTCGAAGTCGGCGGCGGCGGCGCGCTCCTTATGAATAGTTAAAAACACGAGGACGAAGTTACTTTCCGGAGGCCGATGGCGGCACCGGATATTGAGCTGGATATTGAGCTGAAGGTATCGAGCCCTAGTAGGCCAGAGTAAACTAAAGCAATACCCACTTTCTTGGATAGCCTCTACTAAAACAAAGAAAAGCGAAGCTGGATTCCGCAGGCCAGAATAGCCATTTGGAGCAGCGCTTCCCAATGACACCTTATTTTTTCATGACTACGCTCCTATAAGCTAGGACTATGACATTCGGGTTGTTGCGAATGCCCGTCCAGGAGGGTTTATCCATGTCGGCTCGAATTCATATTTTGTCACCGCAATGATGTTATTGAGTACCCCACGAGCGGGCGCTACCAGTCTGTTTTCAAGCAATCTTTTCGTCGACGGATGGCTCTTCAGCGGCAACTCCCTTTCGATTGGCACCAACTATATCGGCGGCGCTCCCGGCATCAGTGGTGGCCTCGCTGACTTTAATCTCTACTCCCGCACCACCACCGCCACCACCGAATTCGTTAACGAATGTGGGGCTACCTGCATTGCGTGGGCGGTAGGCGAACACGATTGTCGGACTAGGCGCGGTGTTTCCAAGTTCGGGCGGCATCGTGAACCAAATCAACATTCGGGGCGCAATTTTTCGATGGGGAGTCACAGGCTCGGCTTATTCGCGGAGCGTGGGCTTTCGCCATCGGCAACGCAGGAATCAATATCCCCGACCCGCTGATTCTGCCCCCCGGCCCACCACGCAGGCGCAGTCGCCGAAACCCGGAAGGACGCGTTCTTCGACGCCGGCGGGCGAACGTTGCCCGCGCATGGCTGGCTCAGGAAGGCGGGGCGCGCGGCTGGATCCAGGTCTGCGGCCGCATGGGACGGCATATTTCAGGGTTTGAATCTTGACTGATTCCCAGTCATTCTTTAACGGCGGCGTCATTGAAGCAGATACTAGGCAAGAGGACGAGTTCGGGGAGCAACAGCGAATCGACCTTATCGCCGCCCGATGTGAGCGTGCGCCCGAAATCGGAGAGGCGCTCAGCCCCAGAGTGATGACCTTACGTTGGTGGTTGCGAAGTTAAGTTGACCGTGGTCGTTTACCGCTCCGCCGATTATGGCTTTTCTGGATCCAGGTGATGCATTATCTTGTCGGCATACCGCATACTCGGTGACATGCAAGGTAAATCGCTGTTCCCACTCGCGACATTGACGGTGTTTGCCG
>JAYVUQ010000287.1:0-2526 GCA_043787785.1 Bryobacteraceae bacterium | reverse complement strand
CTCATCGTTGCCGACGAGAAGCATACCTACATCGTCAGTGGCAATGGCGACGTAATTGACCCTGATGAAGACATCGCCGCCATCGGTTCCGGTGCCTCCTTCGCCAAAGCCGCCGCTCTTGCGCTGCTCGAGAACACTAGCTTCACCGCGCGCGAAATTGTCGAAAAGGCCATGAAGATCGCTGGCGACATCTGCATTTACACCAATCACCACATTATTCTTGAGGAGCTTGGTTAGTGGTGATCTACTTACCCCAACCCACCGACGACGATTCCGCCATCCTGGACGAACTCACCCCACGCGAAATCGTGCACGAGTTGGATAAATATGTCGTCGGTCAGGCCGACGCCAAAAAGGCCATCGCCATCGCCTTGCGTAACCGCGTCCGCAGGCAGAAACTTTCCCCGGAAATGGCCGAAGAGGTGATGCCCAAAAACATCCTCATGATTGGGCCCACCGGCGTCGGTAAAACCGAACTCGCCCGCCGCCTGGCCAAGCTCGCTAACTCGCCCTTCCTCAAAGTGGAGGCCAGCAAGTTCACCGAAGTGGGCTATGTGGGGCGCGATGTCGAGTCCATGATTCGCGACTTAGTCGAAATTGCGATCGATATGGTGCGCGAAGAGAAGCTCGACGAAGTCGCCGACAAAGCCGAAGCCTCCGCCGAAGACTTACTGCTGGACTTATTGTTGCCCCCGCCCGCCGAAGGCGACGACCCTGCCGCGATCGAGCGCTCCCGCGAAAAAATGCGCGATCGCCTCCGAGCCGGCAAACTCGACGAAAAGAGCGTTGAGCTCGAAGTAAAAGAGCGCGGGCCCCGCATGGAATTGGGTGGCAACATGGGCAACGAAGACATGGATGTCAACTTCAAGGACATCCTCGCCAGCATGTTCGCCCCCAAGTCCCGCAAGCGCAAAATGCGCGTCGTCGACGCCTTTGACTACTTAATCCAGGAAGAAGAGGAAAAGCTCCTCGACATGGACCACGTCACGCGCATCGCCACCGAACGCGTGGAACGCAACGGCATGATCTTCCTCGACGAAATCGATAAGATCGCCGGCCGTGAAGGCGGCTCCGGGCCAGACGTCAGCCGCGAAGGCGTCCAGCGCGACATCCTGCCCATCGTCGAAGGCACCACCGTCAATACGCGCTACGGCTTCGTCCGCACTGACCATATTCTATTCATCGCCGCCGGAGCCTTTCACGTCTCGAAACCCAGTGACCTGATTCCTGAGTTACAAGGCCGTTTTCCCATTCGTGTCGAACTCAAATCGCTCACCGAAGCCGACTTCATCCGCATCCTTAAAGAACCCAAAAACGCGCTCATCAAACAGTACGTGGCGCTCATGGAAACCGAAGGCGTCAAGCTCAATTTCACCACCGACGCCATTGAGGCCCTCGCTCACCTCGCCGCGCAGGTAAACGAAAGCAACGAAAACATCGGCGCCCGCCGTTTGCACACGATTCTCGAAAAGGTGCTCGAAGAGATCTCCTTCGAAGGGCCCGACCTCAAAAAGAAGAACGTCAAAATCGACGGCGACTATGTGCGTAAAGCGCTCACCGGCATCGTGCAGGACCAGGACCTGAGCCGCTACATCCTATGAGGCTTGCGCTGCCTTTGCTGCTGCTCTTCGGGCTGGCCGGCTGCGGCTACGTCGGCGATCCTCTGCCGCCCGCCCTTAATATTCCCAAGCCCGTCCTCGACCTCCGCGTCGTCGAGCGTGGCACGAAACTGGAAGTTACTTTCACCATGCCCGTCGCCACCGGTGAAGGCTTGGCCGTACGCCAGTCCGGCCAAATCGACCTGCGCATTGGCCCCGCTCCCGCCCCACCTTTCGATGTCAAAGCCTGGCTGGCTGGCGCTCAGAGCATCTTTGTCGAGTGGCCCGCCGCAGTTCCTCCGAAAGCCGCGCAAACCATCACCCAGGCCCTCGACGCCCAACCCTGGGCCGGTAAGGATGTCATTATCGGCGTCCGGCTCACCAGCCCCACCGGCCGTCCTAGCGCCCTTTCGAATCTAGTCGCCGCCAGCGTCATTCTTCCCCTCGCCGTACCCGCGGGCGTCACCGCCGACTCTCGCGCCGATGGCATCCTCCTTCGCTGGTCACCTTCGGCCCAACCAGGCATCGCCTACCGGGTCACTCGCCAAATCGGCGAAGGAGCGCCGCAAACGATCGCCGATACTCCCGAGGCCCAATATCTTGACCTAGTTACTGCCTTCGGCCCCACTTACCATTACACTTTGCAGAGTTATGTAAAGGCCGGCGATATTAACGCGCTGAGTAACTCTTCGCCCGGCCTCGCCATCTCCCACGTCGACCATTTCCCGCCCGCCGTTCCCACCGGTCTCGCGGTCCTCGCCGGAGCCTCCGCCATCGAACTGGGCTGGGATCGCAACACCGATGCCGACCTTGCCAGTTATCGCGTCTATCGCGCCGTGGGTGATAGCGATTTTGTTCGCCTGCCGAGCGACATTGTATCTCCCTCGTTTCGTGACCCTGCCGTCAAGTCCGGCCAGCGCTATCGCTA
>JAYVUQ010000286.1:0-3036 GCA_043787785.1 Bryobacteraceae bacterium | reverse complement strand
GGGAACAACGGCCGAATTCACCCTGGCGGCAGCCGATTTTCCTGCGTCGAACCAGGAAATCTCCGACGGTCGAAGTTGCCCCAGGGGCAGCGGCAAGGTCCACGACCGTAAGGTCGTCGGGAATTGTCGCACTTGTGACCGATCAGGCTCGGATTCGCTGGGGCCCTCGGCTTTAAAGGGGCTTAAGGCGGAAGAAAGCGAAGTCTCACGGGATACTTCCTCACGACTGAACCGGCGTTCGATTTCGTTCACCAATAGCCGCTGATCCAAGGGGGGCAAAGCTCCAAAGGCTTCGAGCAGTTCGACCGTTTGCTTGCTCATGCCTTCAATCTTAGTGCTTTTGGGCGTCAACGCGACCCCTCCCCCCTTATGCGGGTACCAGCACCCGTAAGTGACCCGCCACCAACGAAACAGGCAACCCCACCACGTTGAAATAGCAGCCTTCGATCCGCTCTACAAAGCACGACGCCCGGCCTTGGATTCCGTAGGCCCCGGCCTTGTCGAAGGGCTCGCCGGTGGCGACGTAATCGGCGATCTCCCTTGCCGTCAACGGCGCAAACTTCACGCGCGTCACCGCATGGTCCACCACTACCTGTTCGTTCGGGCCGGCCAGACAGATCCCCGTCACCACCTCATGCCACTTTCCGGCCAGCATTTTCAACATCCTCGCCGCATCTGTTGCATCTAATGGCTTTTCTAAAATCTTCCCACTCACGGATACCGTCGTATCGGCGCCCAGCACCCATTCGGCTTCGTCCTCCCGCACCACTGCCAACGCCTTCCATTCCGCTAGCCGGCGGACATATTGCACCGCCGTTTCACCTTCGCCTCTTCTTTCATCTACTGCCGACCCACGCACGAAAAAAACAATTCCGGCGTTATCAAGGAGTTCCCTCCGGCGAGGCGAGGACGAGGCCAAAATCAGCTTGCAGTTCATGCTCTCCATGCTACACTCCATCAACAGTTCGCCCCCTCGAACTTGCCGCTGAATACCCTCATTTGGGGGCCCCCCACAGCACTAAATTTCAGAAAGCGAAGTCGCCAGGCTTTTCAGTCCTGCGCCCGGTTGGTTATGGAACGAGTCACTCGTCTACTAGCGAAGCTAAAATCCGATTCCCTCCCCATGGAGGACCTCACCCGTGAGGTCTGGCCCCTGGCGGTTGGCAAAATCATCGCCGGCCACTCTCAGTACGCGGGCCTCGTGCGGCGCACGCTGGTCATCGAAGTGGAAGACGCCATTTGGCGCAAACAGCTCACCTCCATCACCCCGGATATCCTGCGCAAACTCGCGAGCCTCATCGGCCCCCACATCGTCACCGACCTCGAGTTCCGCGTCGCCGCCCTGCGCATTCGTCAGCGTAAGGAGCGTCCGCTGCCCCTCTTCGATTCAGCCGACGAAGCGACCCGTATAGCCGACCCCATTTTCCGCCGCCTCTACGCCGCCGACCGCCAGCGCCGCACCAGCACCGCCGCTTAGCGTTTCAGAGTAAGATTATGGCTATGGCGACACAGGCATTGGTAGCGCCCGAGCAATATCTCGAAATGTCCTTCGACGGACCCGACTGCGAATACGTTGAAGGAGAAGTAGTCGAACGCCGTATGCCAACCTATCTGCATTCAAAGGTACAAGGTCTACTTTTCGTTCTATTTTGGACTCTCGGCAAACGATATCCGATCTTCCCAGCGCCCGAACTCCGCCTCGCTATCGATCCGAAGCACCGTTACCGCATTCCCGATGTCGCCGTCTTCGCCGGTCAGGAACCCACTGAGCCGGTCCCCAGCACGCCCCCGCTCGTCGCAATCGAGATCGTCTCGCCCGATGACCGTCTTACCGAAACCCTCAAGAAATTCGGCGAGTATCGCGATTGGGGGATCGAGAATATCTGGCTCATCGATCCGGTCGAGAAAAAGTTCTATTTCTACGATGCCACTGGCCTGCACCCAACGGCAACCCTGCAACTCCCCCAATACGACTTCACCATCACCCTAGCCGACCTCAGCTTGTAGAGGCGCGTCACAAGACATTCCCCAAATTCGAATCAACACCTTAGCCCAATTCCCTTCCCTCCACCTGCTAAGCTAGCCTCCAGGAGCGCCACGCAATCAGTTCGCCGGCAGGAAGTTCAGGCGCAAACGCACCAACGGCCAATAGCCAATGAAATCAATTACTTCCGGCTTCGTTTCGTCACTGCCTAGCGAACCTGCGTACACTAGAGACGTGGCCCTCCTTCGCCGCCCCGCCAGCGCCATTGCCACCGATCTCGCTTCGGCAGACGGTTTGCGCCAAGCCCTCCGCTTCTTCTCGCGCGAACGTGCCTGGATCAACGCCCAGCACCTCGAACTCTGCCGCATCCCCGCGCCCACCTTCTTTGAGCAGAAGCGCGCCGCCTGGATGCTGGAACAGTTCCGGGCTATGGGTGCCGACGCCAAGATTGACCGCGCCGGCAACGTCATTTGCTTCCCTTACGGCGACACGGGCGGCCAAAACCTGATCGCCGTCACCGCCCACCTCGACACCGTACTCGCTCCCCGCCAAAACGACGACATCCGCATTGGCCCCGATGGCAAATTCTACGGTCCCGGCGTTGCCGACAACGGCGCCGGGCTCACCGCGTTACTGGCACTCGCTCGCGTCCTGCGCGACGAACCCATCGACCATTTGGGCGGTACGCGTATCGTCCTGTGCGCCAACGTGGGAGAAGAAGGTGAAGGCAACCTGAGCGGCATGCGCTACCTTTGCCGCCAATCTTCGCTCGCCGCGCGGCTCGAAACCTTCATCGTCCTCGACGGCCCCGGCGCCGCCCACATCACCAGCAAAGCCCTCGGCTCCCGCCGTTACGAAATCGTCTTCACCGGCCCCGGCGGGCATAGTTGGGCAGACTTCGGCGTCGCCAACCCCATCCACGCCCTCGCCCAAGTGGTCTCCAGCTTCGCCTCGTTGTTTAGTACGGGAGAGCCCAGGGCCAGCTTCAACTTCGGCATCATCGAAGGCGGCGCCTCCATCAACTCCATCCCGACCGAGGCCCGAGCCAAGCT
>JAYVUQ010000285.1:0-3572 GCA_043787785.1 Bryobacteraceae bacterium | reverse complement strand
CATCCGGGAGTCGCTCGATCAACTTTGCTCAGGCGCGGCGGCGGTGAGCGAGGAAGAAGTCTGGTTGGCGGGGACGCGATTGCGCAACAGCCTGATGTTGACGGCCGCCGACGAGCACGCCGCCATGACTCGCTTGGCGTTGCAACAGCTATACTTCGATGCTCCGATCTCGGCCGAGGAGATTTTGGAGCAATTGGATGCCGTTTCCGCCGGGGCCCTCAGTGGGTTGGTGGCGGAGTGGCTGCGGCCGGCGCTGGCTGAGGTGGCGCTGGGTGTACTGGGCCCGGCGGCTTGCGCGCCGGCGTTTGCATCTCTCGAGGGCATGATGCCCCGTCGCAATAGCCAGAATGGCGACCGGTTTGGCCCACCCGCATTTGCTGCGCACGCCGTGGGCGAAAGGAACGGACATCCATGGCACTGAACGAATCCATCAAGAAATCCTGGATTGAACTGCAAAAGAAATTCGACTATCCGGTGAATGCCATCGGGCTCAAAATCGCCGACCGCGATTCGCAAACCCTGCGGGTGTGGCGTGACGAAGGCATTGACCGGTTTGTGAAGAAGTAACCCCGATGGCTGCCATACTAACCAAACACAATGTCCTCTTCCGGGAAGCGGTCACCGCCGCCAAGGCCGGCGACAAAATTGTCGCTCGCGCCCTGTTTCGCGAAGTAAGTGAGTCGGAGCCGAAGAGCGAACAGGCGTGGCTCTGGCGAGCGGCCCTGGCTGAAACGGCGGAGGAGGCGATCGCCCACCTCGAAACCGTTCTGAATGTTAACCCTTCTAACAAGACCGCGCTCGACCAGTTGGGCGGGCTGCGCCTATCGCAGTTATCGAAGCCCAAACCGGTAGCCGAACCAATCGCTGATGCGGGACCTTGTCCTTTTTGCGCCCAGCAGGTACACGGGGGTGCGAGCCAGTGTGGGCGCTGCGGCGCCTACTTAAAGCTCTCCGCGTTTGAAAACTATCTGCCGAACCGCGGCGCGGACGAAGGCGCCCTGCGAAACGCCATTGTCCGCTACGAAGCCGCCGCGAAACGTCAGCCTGCTTATGAAAGCCACTTCCAGGTGGGCTTGGCGCATCTGAACCTGGGCGAATTGAGCGAAGCCGCCTTGGCCCTGGAGCGCGCCTTCCGCTTGAAGCCGGATGAGCGCGACGTCGCCTTGGTGCTGAAAGAAATCGCCGACCAGCCGATCATCCTGGCCGTGGATGACAGCATCACCGTGCGCCGGGTGGTGGCGAGTACGCTCAAAAAAGCGGGTTATCGCGTCGTGGTGGCCGAAGACGGCATGCAGGCTTTGGCAAAATTGGACGAAATTACTCCGGCCGTGATCCTGCTGGACATTACCATGCCCCGCATGGATGGCTACCAGGTTTGCAAGATCGTCCGCCAAAACGCATTGCTCCAGAATATTCCGGTGATCATGTTATCCGGGAAAGACGGCTTTTTCGACAAGGTAAAAGGGAAGATGGCGGGCTGCTCGGATTATCTGACGAAACCCTTTGACGCGGATGCTCTCACCCGCACGATACAACGGCACTTGGCACCTGCGAAACGCAGCGCAGCCAGAAAGACAAGCTCATGGAAACAACGGTTCTCGTAGTCGACGACAGTCCCACCGAACTGCGGGCCATGCAGGCGGCCCTCAAAGGCCGTGGCTATAACGTGGTTACGGCGGTGGACGGTGAGCAGGCCCTGGAAAAGGCCCTCCAATTCAAGCCGCGCGTGATGTTACTGGATATTGTGCTGCCAAAGAAGAATGGTTTCCAAGTCTGCCGGCAATTAAAAACCACTGAGCAGACCAAGGATATCAAGATCGTCCTGGTGAGCAGTAAGACCCTCGAGAGCGACCGGTTTTGGGGTTTGAAGCAGGGCGCGGACGAGTATATTACGAAGCCCTATGACGCGGTTGAACTCGCCGCCAGCGTGGAACGGTTTCTCTAGGCGCGACGATGTCCACTGAATTCAATCCATTGGAAGGTCTGCTGGAAGACCTGTTGAGCACCTGGGACGAAGAGCCCGGAAGCGAGCCGCCAACGGAACTGGCGGATTTACCGGCACCCAGTTTGCCGGCGCTGCCATTTATCTCGGCGCTGGTGAGGCCAGCAGCGCGGGAACCGCTTGTTGCCGAGGTTAGTCAGGCCCCGGTTGAGGTGCCCTCGGTTCAGGTAGCTGTCCCCGCAATTTCACCGGTCGAATATGACGTCGAATACGACGTCGAAACGAGGATAAAAACGGTTACTGATGACGCGCCCGCCGCCTTGGCTCCGGTGGCTGCCGCCGAACGGGTCATCGAGATGATGGCCGAACCGGCGGAGATCCTGCCCGTTACGGTTCCCGCTCCGGTTTGGGGCGAGGATGCGGGCGCGGCCGCGGCCTGTGCCGTGATTCTGGCGCGGATGGAACGTGAGTTCGCCGAAAGTGAACCGGCTCCGCTGCCCGTTCGCCGCAGCCGGCTCGGCAGCGACGCGCCCCGCTACGTCGTATTTGCGGTGCGCGAAATGTTGTTCGCGGTGCCGATTGAGCGCGTACTTGAGACCGACCGCATGACCCCCATTACGCCGCTGCCCGGCGCGGCCCCAGGCGTCAAGGGATTAACCAACCTGCGGGGCGAAGTGGTGTCCGTGATCGACCTGCGCGAAGTGTTGGGTTGGGCACCGGCGGAAAATTCTCCCGCGCGCCGGATGCTCGTCATCCAGGACGGCAACCGGCAGCCGTTGACGGCTTTGTTAGTAGATCAAGTCAGGGGCCTGGCGGCTTTTGCCGGTACCGCCTGGAAATCGGCGGACCTGGCCGGCGCGCATGGCGCGGAAGGCTTTGTCGACGCAGTAACAGAACGGGATAAGGAATGGGTTAGCCGCCTCAATCTCGACCGCGTATTAAACGAAACCCATTTGCCGTCCCTCTCGGCGGCCTAGAAGTAAACGTGAGGAAGAGGACAAGATGTTCGCCAAATTGAAGAATCTCGGTATTTCGCATAAGTTAGTGGTGATCTTTTTTCTGATGGCGCTGCCCATCGGAGTACTGCTGTCGCTGTTCGTATCGAATCTCGGCAGCCGCGTCATTGCGACGCGAAATGAGCAAAGCGGGCTCGAGTATATTAAGGAGTTACGCCAGTTAGCCGACCATTTGTCGTTGCACCAAGGCGCTGCCAATGCGGCACTCCACGGCGCCGATGGCTTCCGGGCCCAAGTAACTGCCCTGCAATCGCGCATTGACAACGACTTCACCACGCTCGAAAGCCTCGACCAGAAAAGCGGTGCGGTTCTCAAGACCACCCCCGGCCTCGCCCGAATCAAGAGTACGTGGCAGGAACTCCGCATGCAGGTACTTACGTTGCCTGCCGCTAGTGGTTTCGAACTGCAATCCCGCTTGATTGCGGAGGCGAATGCTTTGGCTCGTCAAGCGGCTGACCAATCCACCATGACCACCGATGGCGAACTGGATGCCCATTACCTCGGCGACGCGCTGGCCGTCCAGTTGGCGGGGGCTTCGGAAACGGTCGGCCAGTTGCGCGGTTTGGGCACCGGCCTTCTGGCGCGAGGCAAGCACACGCCTGCCGAAGCGGCGC
>JAYVUQ010000284.1:0-1567 GCA_043787785.1 Bryobacteraceae bacterium | reverse complement strand
ATTTCGCGCGTCGCCGCAAAAGGGAAGCCGTAGTTAATAATTAATTGGGTGAAGAGCGCGAGGGACTGGGCCTGCGCCAGACGCCCCCATTCGCTGGGCCCCAACATCCGCGCCAGGAATGGGATGGTGAGTAATTGAAGCACTTGATGCGAAGCCTGCACGCCATAGAGCGAAACGATATTCCGGAAAAGACCGCCCCGGAAGAACGACCGCAACTTGTTTTGCAAACCCAACATCAACCTTAGATCCACTTCCGGTTCGCCATCTGGCCGCTGACTCTGTAGGGGAGTAGAGCGTGGCGGCCCGGTTCACTCCGGCCGCCACGCCAACCGCGCCTCAGGCGTTGGTCTCCATCGGAGCCAGCTTCTTCTTGGCACCTTTTTTCTCCAGTTGGCCGTCGATCCACTTGTAAGTGATAGCCAAGCCATCCTCCAGCGACATCTGCGGCTCCCAACCCAATACTTTGCGCAGTAAGGTGTTGTCGCTGTTGCGGCCGCGAACGCCCTGAGGCTTGGTAAGGTCGTGCGAGCGATAGATCGTCTTGCCGGCGATTTTCGCTACCACTTCCACCAGTTCGTTAATCGACAACATTCGGTCCTGGCCCAAATTGAGCGGATCGTGGAAATCCGAACGCATCAGCCGGTAAATGCCTTCCACGCAATCGTCAATGTAGCAGTAAGAGCGCGTTTGCTTGCCATCTCCCCACACTTCGATAATGTCGCCGCTATCGGCAAGCGAGATTTTGCGGCTGATCGCCGCTGGTGACTTCTCGCGCCCGCCGTCGTAAGTGCCCAGCGGACCAAAGATATTATGGAATCGCACAATTCGCGTATCGAGACCGAAGTCCTCGCGATAATGACGGCACACCCGCTCCATGTAAAGCTTCTCCCAGCCGTAACCGTCTTCAGGATCGGCCGGATAGGCATCTTCTTCCTTAAGCGGAATCACATCCGGATCTTTCTGCCGATAGCCCGGATAAATGCAGGCACTCGAGGTGAAGAGAAACCGCTTGCACTTATTTTCCCGCGCGGCTTCGATGGTGTGAATATTGATGAGTGTGCTATCGCGAACAATGAGTCCTTTATTCGACTCAATAAAGCCGATACCGCCCATGTTAGCCGCCAGTGCGTACACTTCGTCCACTCCGGCCGTGGCCTTTTGGCAATTCTCCCAAAACTTAAGATCTAAGACATGGAACTCATGCGCAGCCGTTGCCTCATACTCCGGCTCTTTAATGTCGACGCCACGCACCCAGTAACCCTTAGCTACTAGATACTTCACCAAGTGATGGCCAATGAAGCCTCCCGCGCCCGTCACCACAACTCTCGTTTTATCGCTCATTGAAAAATATGCCTCCTAGAATTATCAAATCATACCGGGCCTGGATCGGCCACTCGCGAAAGTCCTGATCCACCTATTGGAACGGAGAGTCCTGGAACCTTGCGAACCCTAGCTTCTGCATCCACCATAGAGGAAGAAAGCGTGGGGTTACCAAAACGTAGCGCTGCCAAAGGCGGCGCGGTTCCATGCACAGCCGGAAAAACCACTCCAGACCATTCCGTTGCAT
>JAYVUQ010000283.1:0-10951 GCA_043787785.1 Bryobacteraceae bacterium | reverse complement strand
TCTGCCGGCCCCCCCAACAACAAACCTTCAATCTGCACCGCCCGTTGCCAGGTATTCACCAGCGCTGAGATATAGCTATCCTGCAACTGGAACAGATTGCGTTGCGCGATTAGCGCTTGCGGATAGGCACCGGCCATTTGGCGGAAATTGGCCAAGTAAAGATCGTAAGCTTGGCGAGCTTTCGGCAGGATCCGGGTGCGGTAGCGTTCCACTGCGATGCGCGAATCCTGATAGTCCTTATACTCGGCGGCCAAACGGGACTGAATCGAGAGCTTCGTGCGCGCCACATCCAAACGCGCGTGCTCCGCTTCGGCCTTCGCCGCTTTCACGCCACCCTGGTTGCGATTGAAGATCGGGATCTGGACGCTGACGTCGAAGATCCCTTCGAGGCCCCGCCGTTGCGTTGGGCCAAAAGGGCCGATTTCGCCGAACTCACGATTGTTGCGCAAGCCGCCCCGCACGAAAATATCGGGCAGCTTTTCCACCTCGGCGCGGCGCACCGAAAACTCCGACCGCCGGACAGCAACTTCGGCCACGCGCAACTCCGGGCTGTCCCGGTAGATGGCTTCGAGGGCCTGATCGGCATCGAGTTGCGGGATGGCTTCCAGGTCCCCTTCGAGCGGCACCGGCTTCAGCGCCGGCTGATTTACCAGCGCGGCCAGTTGCCGCCAGGTTCGCTCGCGGGCGTTCTGGGCGCTGATCAGTTCCAGCTCGATGCGCTCAGCTTCGGTTTCAGCGGCCAGCAGATCGGGGCGATCGGCTTGGCCGACATTGGCGAGCTCTCGGGAGACGGCGACGGCGCGCGTGGCCAAGCCAGCCAAGTCGCGCCGCACGTCGATCAGCAACTGGTCTCCGAGGGCTTGGTAATAGAGCGTGCGCACGCCATTCAGCAAGCGCTGCTTCTGCGCGTTCTGTAGCTCAACGTAGCCGGCTTGCTCCTGTTGGGCGACTTTGCGATTGAGCCCAAGTTTACCGGCGGTGATGAAGCGCTGTTCGACAAAACCGCCGATCGCGCCGCCGCCGGTCACTTTGGAGACGTGCTCGCCGTTGGCGCCGAAACTGGGGTTGGGCCAGAGTCCCGCTTGCTGAGTGCGCCCTGCCGCGGCATTCACCATCGCTTGCGCTTGTCCGATGATGGGGCTCTGTGCCAGTGCCATGCGTTCGAGGTCAGCAAGAGTGAGCTTGGGGCCGGTTGGCGCTGCGATCACGGGCTTAGGTTTCTCGAGAGCCATGCCACACTTGGGGCACTTGCCCGCCACCGCCGCGTGGACGTCGGGGTGCATGGGGCAACTGTAGATTTCGCTTGCTTTGGCCGGTGCCGCAGCCGGCGCATGGACGTGCTCTTGAGCCGCAGCCGGCCACCCGGCGACGACGATCAGCAGGACCCAACCAGCCCACCGCGTGAGGGCACAACCAGCATGTTTCCGATGCAAACGGGGGGCGAACTGGGCATTTTGTTGTTTCATATGATCTACTTCCCATGCTCGTGAGCCGCCGCGGGCTTGGGCGGCATGGCGGGCTTGGCGACCGGCTTGGCCGGCTGCTGCTTCTTCAGCTCCATAATCTCGTCGTACCGCTCAGGCGTCACGACGCGCACCAGGGTCATCATGCCCATCATGGAAGCCGTCCAACCCTTGCGCAGACCCAGATTCTCGGGCTTCGGCGGGATGATGTCATCCATCACCATCCACATGTCCTGCGGATAGCCAGGGACCTTCTTTTTCTCCGGATCATCCTTGGGGTACATCTCCATCGGATCGCCGGGCTTGGCCATGTTGTGGCCTTCATGCCCCTGATGCTGCGCAGCATCGTTGGAGACCAGGTTGGACGTCGCCCGCTCACGATCCGCGGCCAAACCCAGGCCGCGGCCCAACACCGGGCCAAATTCTTCCGCAAGCGCGTCGCCCTTCTTCAGCATGCCCATGCCATCGGTCATACTACCCCCGGTGTGAAGCCCGTGGCCGCCATGGCTCACTGGGCCCACCATCGAGGCCATCTGGTTCATCATGTGGTGCGGCAAGTGGCAATGCAGCATCCAATCGCCCAGATACTTGGCCTCAAACTCAATGTTTCGTGCCTGCGCCACGCCGACAATGACCGTGTTCATGTCGTGCCATTGGTGCTGAGGTATGCGCCCGCCTTCGGTGCCGGTGACGACAAATTGCGCGCCGTGTATGTGGATGGGGTGATGGTCCATGCCGATGTTGAACATGCGAATCCTTACCCGCTCGCCTTGCTTCACAATCATGGGCGTGCAATCCGGGCCCGCCTTGCCGTTAAAAGTGAGCCAGTTGAACTCCATCGAAAGCGTATTGGGCACTTGGTTATTAGGCAACAGCGCCCACTCCTGCAGTACCAGGCCGAAGTCGCGGTCGACCCGGGGCTCGTACGGCACTTTGGGGTGCATGATGAACATGCCGATCATGCCCATCATTTCCTGCATGGCGAAATGAGAGTGATAGAAGAAGGTGCCGTGCTGGTTGAGTGTCCATTCGTAGACGAAGGTGCCGCCGGGAGGAATGGGGTCCTGCCCCAGGCCGACGCTGCCGTCCATTTCCATAGGCACTTCAAAGCCATGCCAGTGCATGGCCGTCATTTCGGGTAGTCGATTTTCCACAATTACCCGGACGCGGTCGCCCTGGTTCACCTCCATGGTCGGCCCGGGGATGCTGCCGTTGTAGCCCCAAGCGGTCATCGGGCGGCCAGGCATCAGTTCGGTCTCCACCACTTCGGCGATCAGGTGAAACTCCTTCACGCCGTCCACCATTTTGAAGGGCAATTTCGGCAAATCCGGCATTTGGACCGGCAGGTTCACCGCCGGTGGACCTTGGGGAGAGGCCACCGTTTTGCCAGCAATCCCCTTGGCGGAAGTTTGGGCAACGGCCTGTTGGCCGGCCCAGAGCGCAGCCGTGCTGGAAGCCAAGCGCGTGAAAAACGATCTACGTTCGTTCATGTTGGATGAATCCTTTTGTTGATGGAAAGATGAGAAAGCGCGGTGGACCGCGCCAGAGGTGATTCAGCATTCGCATTTTTTTGCAAAGTCCGTTCAGCCGCGAACGAAGGTGAGCGGGTGATAGGGCACCCTTGCGCGTCGATCACCCCCGAAAGACCGGAGGCGGGGCACAAAGGCCAGGAGGCATCAAATTCGGAGATTAGTCCGCAGCGGTGGGCGGTAGGAAGGGGGATGGTGAGCCGCATCACGCAGCCAAGCGGTCGCCACCAATTCAGGAAGACCAGCCACATGAACCGGCGCGGCGACCTGAGAAACCAGCACGATTGGGTCAACGACGGCCTCGTTTACCTGCTGCTCCGCCACCAGTTCGCGATGTGCGCAAGCTGGCTCCGGCTGCTGCTTCTGGGGCGTCTGATGACAGGGGGGAAGGCTCTCCGACGACGACGGCGCAGGCCGGTGACAGGTGAGCAACGCGCACAAATCAGCGCATTGGCCGCCGCCGAGTACGGCGACGATCAGGAACAACGCGATTACGGGAACTGACTTTGCCACCTACCATCATCCTACCGCCAATCACAGACCGCAGCAATGGGGACTAAGGTAAACAGGATTTTACGCCGACGAAACGCTTGTGAATTCCGCCGCATCTGATCCTGAGAAGAAGTAACTCATGCCTAAATCCGTTGAGCGCTTGCTGGATGCCGCCAGCCAGCTCTCGGGTGACGACCTTGAACCGATCTCGATATTACACCCCGCCCCCTTGGCGCTCCCAAGACGTTGGAGATGGGGTTGGATCCTGCTGGCGCTGCTCACCGCCGGCC
The DNA here is from genome assembly GCA_043787785.1 of Bryobacteraceae bacterium. Lineage (GTDB taxonomy): Bacteria > Acidobacteriota > Terriglobia > Bryobacterales > Bryobacteraceae > JALHNI01. The sequence continues at coordinate 7,177 of JAYVUQ010000283.1, read as the reverse complement.
TAGCGGCCGAAGCCCGATTTTCCTGGCTGCAAAGCTTCGCCTTGTCCTGGCTGGCCTCGCATGCCACTTACCGGGTGCGGCCCGGCGCGCACCCGATTCCTGACCTGGTGGGCGGGCCCTACGACGCTCGCCTGGGCTATGCGCATCTCAACCGCTTCACAAAACGATTGGACCGGGAAGGCTTCAGCGTCCAAGCACAGTCGGAGTGGTCAGAGAGCGCGCGGCGTCTCGGCGCGTTCGGCTTGCCGCCCATCTACCGGGAGAAAAATCAGGCCGGGCTGACGCTGCTCGAATCCGGCGGGCAACCGTGGAGCGTCGCCCGCTACCCGGGCCGCATCTACCCTACTTTTGAGTCGATCCCTCCGGTCGTCATCAAATCCTTGCTGTTTATTGAGAACCGCGAACTGCTGGACGAAGAAGCGCCCAACCGCAACCCGGCCGTCGAGTGGGACCGCTTCGCGCGCGCCATTGCCGACCTCGGCATGCGGCAAATCAAAAAGGGCAGCCGATCCAGCGGTGGCAGCACACTGATTACGCAGCTCGAAAAAGTGCGGCACTCGCCCGAGGGGCGCACCGCCACCCCAGCCGATAAGTTGAAACAAATGTTGACCGCCTCGTTGCGGGCCTATCAAGAGGGTCCGTCCACGCTGGCCGCGCGCCGGCAAGTGGTCTGCGACTACCTCAATTCCCTGCCCCTGGCATCCATGCCGGGCCACGGCGAAGTGATTGGCCTGGGCGACGGCGTTTGGGCCTGGTACGGAGCCGACTTTGAGCGAACCAACCGGCTGCTGAAGCAGGCCGACTCCGGCATCAACGCCGCCTCCGCCGACCAAGGTGCCGCTTACCGGCAAGCTTTGAGCTTGTTACTCGCCATCAACCGGCCTGGCCATTACCTGCAACGCGACCCCGTATCGCTCGCCCACCGGACCGCCAGCTATGTCCGCGTGCTAGCCGAGATGGGGCTGATACCAGCCACCCTGCGCGATGCTGCTCTCGCCGCGCCGCAAGTTTTGCGAACCAAGGCTCCGGCGGTCGAAATCGTTAGCTTTTCGGAGCGCAAAGCGATGGACTCGGTACGCAATGAATTAGTGAACTTACTCGGCGTTGACGGCTATCACCAGTTAGACCGGTTAGACCTGACAGCCAAGACCACCATTCACCGGCTGGCCACGGAGGCCACTACGGCTACTTTGCGCCGCTTAGCCCAGCCCGAGTTCGCCGCCGCCAGCGGCATCTTCGGCGAGCGGCTATTGCAGCCCGAAGCCGCAGCCCAGGTGATCTATAGCTTCACTTTGTACGAGCGCGGCCAGGGCGCCAACTATCTGCGCGTCCAGGCCGACAACTACAATCAGCCGCTCAGTATCAATGAAGGCACCATGCTCGAGTTGGGCTCAACGGCCAAGCTTCGGACACTGATTACCTACTTAGAGGCCATCGCCACCATCCGGGCCAAGTTACTCGCGCAAACGCCCGCGAGCTGGCACGCCGAGCCGCGCGACCCGCTCACCGCTTGGGTGATCGATTATCTACGCAAGACGAAGGATCAGCGCTTGCGGCCGATGCTCGAAGCCGCCATGGAGCGTACTTACTCCGCCTCCCCGGGCGACGGCTTCTTCACCGGTGGCGGCCAACACGTTTTTGCCAATTTCGACCCCAGTGACAACGGCCGGGTGCTGACGGTGCGCGAAAGCCTACACCGGTCAGTGAACCTGGTATTTATCCGCGTCATGCGCGACGTAGTGAGTTACTACCTATGGGGCCAGCTGAGTAAGCAGAGCGACATTCTCGATACCGACTATGCGCCGGAGCGGCAAGGCTACTTGGCTCGTTTCGCCGACCGCGAGGGTCGCGAGTTTCTGGCGCGTTTTCACACGAGTTATACCGGCCTGGGCCCGGCCGAAGCGCTGGAGAAGCTATTGCAAGCGCGTCCCGTTACCGCAGATCGCGCCGCTCTGATCTTCCGGTCCATCCGGCCCGAGGCGGGCTGGGGCGAATTCGGCGCTTTCCTGAAAGCCCGCGCCATGGAAGTGGAGGACCTCGAAAAGCTCTACGACCGTTACGACCCCGCCAGGCTCAGCTTGAACGACCGGGCGTACCTGTCCCATGCCCATCCGCTCGAAATGTGGTTGGTCGCCTACTGGCAGGTGCATCCGGAAGCGGCCTGGAGCGAGCTGGAAACGGCCAGTTCGCAAGTGCGGCAGGACAGTTACCAATGGCTGTTCCGCAGTAAGCACAAGCACGCCCAGGATGTCCGCATCCGTACGCTGATGGAAGAAGAGGCCTTCATCGAAATCGCCAAAAGCTGGCGGCGGCTGGGCTATCCCTTTCAAACTCTGGTGCCCTCCTACGCGACAGCGCTCGGCAGTTCCGGCGATACTCCCGCCGCGCTGGCCGAACTGGCCGGCATCATCCTCAATGGCGGCGAGCGGCAACCGGCCGTCCGCCTGGAAGGCCTCCACTTTGGTATCGGCACGCCTTTCGACACCCAGCTCCAACGGCGTCCAGCCGCCGCCGAACGCGTACTGCCCGCTGATGTCGCCGCCGTCGTCCACGAAGGAATGCTGGGCGTCGTCGCCCAGGGTACGGCGCGAATGGCCGCCGACGCCGTTACTCTCGATGGCCAGGTGATACCCGTCGGCGGCAAAACCGGCACCGGAGACAATCGCTATCAGACGTTCTCCTCACCGGGCGTGATCTCGAATTCGCGTTCCATCAACCGCACCGCGACCTTCGTCTTCACCATCGGCGACCGTTTCTTCGGCACCGTCGTCGCCTATGTTCCCGGAGATTTGGCCACTGGCCAGCGCTTCACCAGCGCCCTGCCGGTGCAGGTGTTCCGCACTTTGATTCCGGGGCTCGTGCCACTGCTGAAGACTCGCTGATATATTGGTTCGGATCATGCCGAACGACGAACGACGCAACTTTCTCAAATCCGCGGCCGCCACCGCCGCCTTCACCACCAATATCTTCACGGGACAGGTCCGCGGGGCCAACGACAAAGTCTCCACCGCCTTCATCGGCGTGGGAAGAATGGGCTCGGCGAACATGAGCGTCGCTATGAAACAGGAGAATGTCGAGGTCTCTGCCGTCTGCGACGTCTTCGAACCGAACCTCGAAGCCGCCGTGGCCCGCAGCCAAGGCAAGGCCAAAGCCGTCCGCGACTTCCGCGAAATTCTCGCCGACAAGTCGATCGACGTGGTTTGTGTGGCCACCCCGGACCATTGGCACGCCTACATGACCGTCGAAGCCTGCAAGGCCGGCAAGGACGTCTACGTCGAAAAGCCCGTGTCGGTCTGCATCGACGAGGGTAAGAAAATGATCGAGGCCGCGCGCAAGTACAAGCGCGTCGTGCAGGCGGGCACCATGCAACGCTCCGCCGTGCATTTTCAAAAGGCCGTGGACATTGTCAAGAGCGGCGCGCTCGGCAAGGTGACCTTCGTGCGCACCTGGAATACGGGCCTGTCGGCGCCGGCAGGTATTGGCAATCCGGCGGATGCGAATGCACCGTCGAACTTAAATTGGGATATGTGGCTGGGCCCGGCACCCAAACGGGCTTACAACGCGAACCGCTTTGGCGTGGATCAGGAACAGGTGAATAAGCAGCGTTGGTTTCCGCATTTCCGCTGGTTCTGGGAAACCGCGGGCGGCATGATGACCGATTGGGGCGTGCATTGGCTCGACATCGTACAATTTGCCTTCGATGAACAAATGCCCACTTCCTGCGTCGCGCTGGGCGGTAAGTACATCTTACAGGACAACCGCGAAACGCCAGACACCCTGCAAGTCACTTACGAGTATCCGAACGGCATGATTGCGACTTACGAAAACCGCATGGGTTCCAGCCTGGCCAATCCCTATGAGCGCGGGGGCGGCATTACCTTCCAGGGCACCAAAGCGACCATGTACCTGGACCGCTCAATGTACCGCATTGTGCCCGAGCGCAATGGCGACGTGGAGGCCGTGGAAGTAAAGTCCACCGATTCGGGCAATGACCGGCATTGGAAGAATTTTCTCGAGTGCGTAAAAACTCGCGCCACGCCGATCAGCGATATTGAGCGCTGCCACCGGTCGTCGTCCACCTGCCACCTGGGTAACATCTCCTTGCGCAGTAAGATGCGCGTCGATTGGGACGATGCCAAGGGTCTTATCGTCCAACCGGAAGCGCGCAAGTATCAAATGCGCGAGTATCGCAAGCCTTGGAAGCTGGTGGTATAGCCATCAAGCGGCGCGCATGGACGGAATCGTTCCCCATCGTTCGCTGTCGCCAACAGAACTTGCCCTTGGCACGGCATAGGGCGGGACGTCCCTTCCAGCCGCGAACGGAGTGAGCGGGCCCTGCGTTTCGCCGAACCCAAGTAATCAGCTTGGCCCGCTCTGTCGAAAACCCCCCGAGGCATGACCCGGTCACCTTCCTTCCCGGCTGGTAGGCCGCTGTTCGGTCACTTTACGGGGAGCAGCAGTTACACCCAAACTTCTTCAAACACAATGCCCTTGGCCATCATCGCTTGGGCTTCGGCTTCGGCATAATATTCGGCGTCGATGCGAGCCAAATAATAAAGCGGAATTTCGCCAAAATCGGCAGTAACCGGCATGGGCTGATACACCATCACCGCCACGCCCACCACCTCGGCGCCGCGCTCTTCCACAATGCGTTTCAAGTTCGTAAGGTTGCGCCCGCTGCGCAGGATATCATCCACCAGCAGGATCTTCTCACCCTTCTGCGGCTCGATATATTGGCGGAAGCGCTGGGGCTGGCCCTCGATTACTTCTTCCGCCCAATAGACCATGTTGGCCCGCAAGGCTTCGACAATGCCGTAGGCCACGGCGAGACCACCGGTGGCGGGCGAGACCACCGAAAGCTGAGGAATCATCGCCCGTAATTCCGTATTGGCCCGCAGCTTGCGGCTGAGGGCCACGCTCATGGTTTTCATGTGCTGAAAGTAACGCATCGCGTGGGCAATTTGCAGGTATTGGTTCGCGTACATGCCGTTGCGGTACTTATAGTGGCCGCGGCGCAGCGAGCCCGTCTTTTCGAGCACGCCGATCACTTCCTCTTGCGTGGGAAGCAGGTTCATAGGCTTAATGCGCTCCTTTACCGAGTAGGACCTGAGGTATGGTCCGCAACATGATCATCCAATCGAGCCCCAGCGACCAGGAATCGATGTACTCCATGTCCATCCGCATCCAGGTTTCAAAATCCAGGGCGTCGCGGCCCTTCAAGGCCCACAGACAAGTGAGGCCGGGGCGCATGCGCAGCCGGCGGCGTTGCCAGCGCTGATACTGGTCCACTTCGTTGGGCACGGCCGGGCGCGGCCCCACGATCGACATGTCGCCCCGAACGACATTCCAGAGTTGCGGAAATTCGTCCAATGAGAATTTGCGCAGCCAACGCCCAACTGGCGTCATGCGGGGATCGTTGTCAATCTTAAAGACGGTCTGCTTCTGGTTAAGGTGCTCGACGCTGGCCTTGAGCGCTTCGGCGTCATGCACCATGGAACGGAACTTATAAACAGTGAAGCGGCGGCCACTTAGGCCGAGCCGCTCCTGCCGGAAGATGGCCGGGCCGGGCGACGTCAGGCGGATGAGCAGCGTCACCAGCAGGAACACCGGGGCCAGCACCAGCAGCGCGGCGCCGGCGACGGCTACATCGATGATGCGCTTCAAAAAAAGCTTTACCTCGTCATGGGGGGCGGCGGCAAACGTCAGCAGCGGCATTTCGCTAACCGTGTCCAGGTTCAAGCGGTCAAGGTAGACCTGGCTATTTACGTGCGGGAAGAAGTCGACGGCGACGCGCGTGCGAACGCCTTCTTCATCACACATCAGGAAGACATCTTCCAGGCCCGCCAAGCGCCCGCTTTCCACGGCGAAGATCACTTCATCGATCACGTGCGAGGCCAGCAATTGGGGTAACGCGGCCAAGTCCCAAACCGGGTAGGCCCGCTCCAGGTGGAGCGCCGTCCGCGGCGGATTCGCTTCCAAAAACGCCCGCAGGTGAATCGCATAAGGAGCGGATCGTTCAATGGCGCGGCCAATGGCCAACGCCCGTTCACCCAAGCCCACAATAACCACATAGTGGGGCGTGGAAAATTCCCGTCGGATGGCGCCCACCAAATGACGTGCGTTGATCCGGAAAAAGCACAGCAGGATGAAGCTATACAGCAGGAATAGCATCACGAAAGGGCGGCTGATGTCGAAACGGAGGATGAACTCCACCAGCACAAAAGCCACGCCGCCCAAGGCACATTGCCGGAAGGTGTCGCGCAGGACGACGCGAGGATGGGCAGCGTCCAAGCGGTCGTAGGTCTCGTACCAAAAGGCGATCGCCACCCAGGCCAAGGCGGAAGCACCCAGCATCAGGGCAATGGTCGGCGAAGGGATTTCAAAGTCGTTGCGAAATTGCGTCGAGAACCGCGATAACTGTAGACGGGTCTGGTAGGCGCTCTGGAAAGCCAGCGCCACCAGGACGATGTCGGAGAGCGCGAACAAGGCGCGTGCCTTGCGATGGTGCCGTTGAAACAAGCTCTTTTAGTCTACGACCTGCGGGGGCACCGTTTCCGCGTCATTCTATAAGAGATGGATGCAGAACGGAAGCGACTCGAAGAAACCGCCCAGCGGACCCATCATTGGCGCCGCTGGGGACCTTACCTATCGGAACGCCAGTGGGGCACCGTGCGAGAGGACTATTCATCCGACGGCACCGCCTGGGATTACTTGCCCCACGACGAAGCCCGCTCCCGCGCCTATCGGTGGGGCGAAGACGGCATCTTGGGCATCTCGGACAATCATCAACGCCTCTGCTTCGCCTGCGCCTTTTGGAACGGCCGCGATCCGATTCTGAAGGAGCGGCTTTTCGGGCTCACTGGCCAGCAAGGCAACCACGGCGAGGACGTGAAAGAGCTCTATTACTTTCTGGATTCCACCCCCACCCACTCCTACATGCGGGCCTTGTACAAATATCCCCAAGGTGAATTTCCCTATGAACAGTTAGTGCGGGAAGGCCAGCGCCCACGCTCGGCGCCGGAATTCGAGTTACTCGATACCGGCCTGTTTAACGAGGACCGTTACTTCGATGTATTTGTCGAATATGCCAAGGCCGCCGTCGATGACGTGCTCATCCGGGTGAAGCTGGTGAATCGAGGTCCCGATACAGCGCGGCTACATCTGCTGCCCACGTTGT
>JAYVUQ010000282.1:0-2355 GCA_043787785.1 Bryobacteraceae bacterium | reverse complement strand
CTGGCCGACGGCCTGCTGATCGTGGCCGTAGTGGACGGCCCGGAGCACCTTTACTCCCGCAAATTGGCCTGTCCGGATTGCGGCACCAGCGTGCCGGTGATCGAGCCGCGGTCATTCAGCTTCAACAGTCCGTACGGCGCCTGCCCTACCTGCTCTGGCTTGGGCAACCGCTGGAGTTTCGACCCGGCGAAGGTGATCCTTGACGCTTCGAAGCCCTTGCTCGATGGCGGGCTGGGCCCGGGAGCCAATTCAAACAAAATGGCCGGCAAGCTTGCCGACGCGGGCTGGAAATTCCGCATCGACATCGACAAGCCCTGGGAGAAGATGACCAAGAAGGACCAGGGCATTCTGATGAACGGCGAAGGTCGTTTCCCGGGCATTCTGCGCCTGCTGGATAGCCTTTATGAAGAGGGCACCAACACTTATCGCGAATACTTAAGCGACTACCAGACGGCCGCCGCCTGCCCTGATTGCCACGGTCGCCGCTTACAGGCCGCCTCGCTCGCGGTGCGCGTGCAGGACCTCGCAATTGACGAGTTCACGCATATGCCCATCGCGCGGTCGCTGACGGCCGTACGTTCCTGGAAGCTGGACAGCCGGGAGCGCCAGATCGCCGCGCGCGTAGTGGACGAGATTGAGACCAGGCTAGAGTACCTGGACGCAGTGGGCCTCGACTATTTGTCGCTCGACCGCGCGTCGTCGTCGCTTTCCGGCGGCGAGGCCCAACGCATCCGCCTGGCGTCGCAAATCGGCACGAAGCTCCGCGGCGTGCTTTACGTGCTCGACGAACCTTCCATTGGCCTGCACCCGCGCGACAATGAGCGCTTACTGGAAACCATCGCCCGCCTCCGCGACTTGGGCAATACCGTGCTGGTGGTGGAGCACGACCAAGAGACCATTGCCCGCGCCGACTATGTGATCGACATTGGCCCCGGCGCCGGACGCCTGGGTGGCGAAGTGATCGCCCAAGGCACGCCGGCGATGGTCGCCGCCGAGCCCCGGTCACTCACTGGCCAGTATCTGTCCGGCGCGCGCTCGATTGCGATCCCCAAGACGCGGCGCAAAGGCAAGGGCGAGTTTCTGACGATCAAAGGGGCTACGGAACATAACCTCAAAAATGTAGACGTTTCGTTTCCCTTGGGCACGCTGACGGTGGTAACGGGAGTATCGGGTTCGGGCAAGTCTAGCCTGGTGAACGATATTTTGTACCGTTCGGTGGCCAAGGAAATCTATGGTTCGAAGGCCGAGCCGGGCGCGCATGCGAGTATCGAGGGGCTGGAACACTTAGACAAGGTAGTGGACATCGACCAATCTCCCATTGGCCGCACGCCGCGATCGAACCCGGCAACTTATACGCAGGTCTTCTCGCCGATCCGTGACTTATTCGCCATGTTACCGGAGTCGCGCGAACGCGGCTACAAGGCCGGTCGCTTTAGCTTCAACGTCCGGGGCGGGCGTTGCGAAGCCTGCCAGGGCGATGGTCTTAAGCGCATTGAGATGAACTTCCTGCCCGACGTTTATGTAACCTGCGACGTCTGCCGGGGCCAGCGCTACAATCGCGAAACGCTGCAGGTAAAATACAAGGGCCATTCCATTTCGGACATTCTGAACATGAGCATTGAGGACGCCATTCCGGTGCTCGAAAATATTCCGCAAATTCATCAGAAGCTGATTACTTTGCACGACGTCGGCCTCGGGTATGTCAACCTGGGGCAATCCTCCACTACACTTTCGGGTGGCGAAGCACAGAGAATTAAGCTGGCGCGGGAGCTCTCTAAACGCCAAACCGGGCGCACGCTTTATATCCTTGACGAACCTACCACCGGCTTACACTTTGAGGACGTCCGTCGTTTACTCGACGTGCTGCAGAAGTTAGTCGACCATGGCAATAGCGTGCTGATCATTGAGCACAATTTGGATGTCATCAAGACTGCGGACTGGTTAATTGACTTAGGACCCGAGGGAGGCGACGGCGGCGGTGAAATTGTCGCCCAGGGAACGCCCGAACAGGTGATCAGGAATAAGCGCAGCCACACGGCTCGCGCCCTAGCCAAAGCTATGAAGGGCTGAAAACATTGAAGAAGCTGTTAGCGCTCAATCGCGGCGAAATCGCCATTCGTATCTTTCGCGCCGCCTCGGAGTTGGGTCTCCGAACAGTGGCGGTTTACTCCAAAGAAGATAAGCTGAGTTTGCACCGCTTTAAGGCCGACGAAGCTTATCAGGTGGGCGAAGGCAAAGGCCCGGTGCAGGCCTATCTCGACGTCGAGGGCATTGTGGCCTTGGCCGCCGAAAAGGGTGTCGATGCCATCCATCCGGGCTATGGATTCTTGAGTGAGAACCCTGCCCTGGCCCGCG
>JAYVUQ010000281.1:0-2800 GCA_043787785.1 Bryobacteraceae bacterium | reverse complement strand
GAAGCCCGTGCAGACCTTACCGAATTGCGCACCGAGATGATTGGGCTGGCCCGTAAAAACGGGTTGCGCTTGGCCGCCGCCGCCACCCATCCCTTTGCCGATTGGCGCGACCAGGAGATCTATCCCGACGCCCGCTACGCCACCATCGTCGAAGACATGCAGACCGTGGCGCGCTCGAACCTCATCTTCGGCCTGCACGTCCACGTGGGCATCGAAGACCGGGAGACGGCCATTCATTTGATGAACGCCGCCCGCTACTTTCTGCCCCATATTCTGGCGCTCTCGAGTAACTCGCCCTTCTGGCTGGGCATGGAGACCGGGCTCAAGAGCTATCGCTGTAAAGTTTTCGATAAGTTCCCGCGTACGAATATCCCGGATTACTTTCCGAGTTACGGCGAATATGAGTCCTTCGTCAACTTACTGGTGAAGACCGGCTGCATCGACAACGCCAAAAAGATCTATTGGGATATCCGGCCGCACCCGCACTTTCCGACGCTTGAGTTCCGGGTGATGGACCTGCCGATGCGCCTTGACGAAACCCTGGCCATCGCCGCCCTCTGTCAGGCTACGCTGGCCAAGCTATGGAAGCTGCATTCCAATAACCAGGGTTTCCGGCTCTATCGGCGTCTGTTAATCATGGAAAACAAGTGGCGCGCCGCCCGTTATGGCTTGGACGGCAAATTGATTGACTTCGGTAAGCAAACCGAAGTGCCCATGCGCGACTTGATGCTCGAGTATCTGCATTTCATTGACGACGTGGTGGACGAACTGGGCTCCCGCAACGAGATCAACTACGTCTACAAGATGCTGCAGGACGGCAGCGGCGCCGACCGGCAGTTGCGCGTCTTCCGCGAAACCGGCGACTTGAAAAAGGTCGTCGACTATATTATTTCCGAGACCGAGGCTGGCGTCTATAGCGCTCCCGCTTCCGAGGCTGTGTCCACCTCATGAACTTTGCGAACCTTCCCTTCGATCCTGAAATCACTCCGGGAGCCCGTAACGCCATTCGCACCTGCCTGCGCGTCCATCCGGACGAGCGCGTCACGCTGATTACCGACGAGGTAAGCCAGGAAATCGCCGCCGCGCTGGTTCGGGAAATTGAGGAGGTGGGCGCTCCCTACGCCGCCTTCCGCCTGGAGGACCATTGCCAGAGGCCATCTCCTGACATGCCCTCTGTGGTGCTGGCCGACATGGAGTTGAGCGCCGTCAGCATCTTCGCGGTCGTCGCCCAGCAGAACGAACTGCAGAGCCGCATGCAGATGACCGACGTCGTCAACCGCCGGCAAATGCGCCACGCCCACATGGTGAACATCGAAAAACGCATTATGATGCAAGGCATGCGTGCCGACTTTGCCAAGGTGGACGAACTTACCGCCAAGATCCGCGCCATTGGCGCGGGCGCAAAATACATTTACGCCAAAACACGCCATGGCACGGATATCTCCGCCCGAATGAATCCCGACTATAAGTGGATCAAGACCAGTGGCATTATCTCTACCTTGAAGTGGGGCAACTTACCCGGCGGCGAGACCTTCACCACGCCCGGCGAAGTAAATGGCGTCTTTGTCATCGACGGTGTGGTGGGCGACTATTTATGCGCCAAGTATGGCGACTTGCGCGAAACACCCCTAACCATTGAGGTGAAGGGCAATCGCTTGGCCGCCGCCGAGAGCAAGAATCGTGAATTGCGCGACGAGTTCTGGGAATATACTCACCGCGACGAAAACTCCGATCGCGTGGGTGAGTTCGCCATCGGTACCAATCTGGCACTGAGCGACGTGATCGGCAATATCTTGCAGGACGAAAAAATCCCCGGCATTCACATCGCCTTTGGCAACCCTTATGGCGCGCATACTGGCGCTGACTGGTACTCGTCCACGCACATCGACGTGGTGGGCCGCGAGTTCGACATCTGGGCGGATGACCGGCAGATCATGCGCGCCGGTAAGTTCACGGCCGACTTACTGCCTGCCGCGGCTTAAGCCCGTTTCAGACGCTTAATCATCCGCAGTTCGTTCTTCTCGCCGGGAATGATCTGATAGTGCACATCGTCCATAATGCTCTTAATCAGCCGCAAACCCAAGCCGCCGTTCTTGCGCTGGGCCACCAGTTCTTCCAGATTCAATTGCCGCACCCCGCCCGGGTTGAAGGATTGCCCATAGTCGACGATATCGATCTGGATCTTGTCCGCATCCAGCACCGCGCGCACCTTTACTTCTTTGCTATTGTCCATGCCATAGGCATGTTCAATCACGTTGGCGCAGGCTTCGTCCACGGCCAGTTCCAGCTTCATCACTTCGCGTTCATCCAGGCCCGCCATCGCCCCGATTTTCGCGACGAAGTCACGGATCATGGCCAGATTCTCCGTTGAGGACGGCACATGTAAAGCGAAGGTTTTTTCCAGCTCAGCCATGCAGGTTCCTATTCTGGTGTCCCCAGGCCTTGGGCGAAGTGCGCTAGGGCCGTGGGGACGTTGTCGACGATCTCAAAGAGGGCGGGGAAGCCCAGCACTTCAAATACCTGATACACCTTGGGCACAATGCCGGCCAGTTTGATGTCGCCGCCGGCGGCCCGGATCTCCTCGATAAAACTCATGAAGACGCCCAAGCCGGCGGAAGAAATGTAAGTCAGGCTCTGGCAGTCTACCGCGATCTGGTTGTGCCCCGCGGTGTGTTCATCTTGAATCGCTTTTTCAAACTGCGGGGCGGTGTGGGCGTCGAGATAACCGTCGAGCGAAAGCACGACGACGCCCTCTTTTTCCGACCGTAATACTGTGAATGCGTTGGGCACGGTAGCTAAC
>JAYVUQ010000280.1:0-2629 GCA_043787785.1 Bryobacteraceae bacterium | reverse complement strand
AACGCCGTGTTGATCACCACCAGCCCGGCCCGGTGTTTCGAATCCTGCTCTGCCGGGCCCAGGATAATGTCGCCTTCCACCACCGCCAAACCGTCCACCACGCGATAGCGAATCTCTTCGCCCTGATAAGTGCCATTCGCCCGTGGTGACCCCGCCCAGCCCGCAATCCGCTCGTCGGCCCAAGCGAAGCTCAGCGTTGCGGCCAGCCAACAACACAATATCCTCATACTTCGTTTATCGCATGTTCCAGCGCCTAAGGCTTGGAAGGCTCGAAGTACTTCTTCACAATCCAAGCTGGCTGCCACTGGTCCGGCTGCCGCTCGCGCCCGGTTAAATCGACGCGCTCCGCAGGTCGGCTCTCGGTGGGAATCGCCACCGTGTCTCCCACCCTGGTTTGCCACTCGCGCATCAGTCCACGCAAACGCGCAACGTGCGCCGCGTGCTCTGGGCGGCCATACAGGTCAGTGGTCTCGTGCGGATCGGTCTGCAGGTCAAAGAACTGCAAATGGCCAATTTTCGGGTACGCAATCAGCTTCCAACGCTCGTCGCGTACCGCCCGCTGCACATCCAGGAACGGCAGAAAAATCGAATCGCGAATCTTCGTCTTCTTGCCTTGCCACAACGGCTCGATGCTCTCTCCCTCTAAGCCCGCGGGCGCGCCAATGCCAGTCACCCCACACAGCGTGGGGAACAGATCCAGCATGTACGTGAACGCCTTCACCGTCTTGCCGCGGGGCACACCGGGGCCGGTCACCATCAGCGGAATGCGCATACTATGCTCAAAAACATTCTGCTTGCCCAGCAAACCATGGCTGCCCAGCGCGAGTCCGTTGTCGGCGGTGTAGATGATGATCGTGTTGTCGGCCTCGCCGGTTTTCTTCAGCGCCGCCAGCACGCGGCCGATCTGCTCGTCGAGATGCGTAATCATGCCATAGTACTCGGCCAGTTGATTGCGCACCATCGCTTCCGTGCGCGGCCACGCACCCAGGTTTTCGTCGCGTCCGCCCCGCATGTGCCCATTGTCAAAACCTAGCTGTCCCTGGAAGTTCCTGGGCAGCGGCGGCAGATTGCGATAGTAGGCTTCGCGATGCGGCACGGGGGGCATCCGCGGATCATGCGGCGCGGTGAAGGCGGCGTAGGCGAAGAATGGCTTCGTTCGGTCTCGCGTTTCTAAGAACTCGATCGTCGAATCGGCGAACATTTCGCTCGAGAACTTCTCCCCCGTGCGCGTCGCCGTCAGTTTTCCATCCGGACCCAAATCCTGCACCGGCACCTGGCTATGGTCCGACATACCGCCGAACATGATCGTCTTCCCGCGTTGGAACGCCCGCTGCCACGAGGCTTGGCCATTGTGCCACTTGCCCGTGCCGAACGTCGCGTAGCCGTTCTCGCCCAATAGCTCCGGCAACAGCTTCTCCCCCTTCAGCGTTGCGCTATCAATGTGGAACCAGGTCTTGCCGGTCATCAGCATGGCGCGGCTCGGCATACACACCGCGCCGTTATTCCCGCCGAAAATGTAGTGATTCCGAAAGCTAGTCCCGCTGGCTACCAGCCCATCCAGGTGCGGCGTACGAATATGGGGATTGCCATGCGCCCCAATCGTGTCCGCCCGCTGGTCGTCGGCGAACAGAAACAGGATGTTGGGCCGCTTCCGGGTTTGCGCCGGCGCGACAGTGACAGTAAGGACGGCAAAAAGATTCCGGCGAGTCATAGGCTTCATTATGTCCCGATTCGTGCGGCGTCAGTCACAGGTAAATCGGCTAACCGGCTCATTCAGTTACGCCAAAAGCCTTGGTTTGGCCTGCTAACCTGGACGTGAGGACGAGCCTTCGGCGATCAGCAGCCAAGTTCATTTAAATCAAGGACTCCCCGGTTGGTTTCGTCTCTAGCGAATCGCCTCCAACTGCCGCTTCAAGTAGGCCAGAAGTTCTCCGGGCAAGCTGAACGCCGGTGCCACGATGCGCAACACCCCGGCCGGCGTAAACTGCGACTGCGGCGTTTGCTTCACAAACTCCATCAGCCGCATTGGCTCGATCGAAGCGCGCTCATGCAGCTTGATGTTGAAGAACCCATGCCGGCGGTCAACGGCCTCCACGCCGATGCGCTGCGCCAGGGCCTTGAGCAGCGCAAACTCCACCAGCGTGGTAAGGCCGGGTGGCGTTGGCCCGTAGCGATCAGCCAGTTCGGCGATTAGCTTGTCTCCCACCGCCGGGTCCTTCACGTCGGCGATTTTCTTGTAAGCTCGCAGACGTTGGTTCTCGTCCGAGATGTAATCCGCTGGGATGCGCACGTCAATCCCCAGGTTCAACGTAGAGTGAATTTCGAGCGGTACTTCTTCGCCCTTCAGTTCCTGCACGCTCTCTTCGAGTAAGCGTAAATAAGTGTCAAAACCAACCGCGGCGATTTGTCCGTGTTGTTCACCGCCGAGTAAGTTGCCCGCGCCGCGCAATTCAAGGTCGAGCGCGGCGATTTTGAAGCCAGCGCCTAAGTCACTGAATTCTTTCAGTGCCGCCAACCTCTTGCGCGCCACTTCGGTTAATTCGGTATCGGTCGGCACCAGTAAGTGCGCATATGCCCGGCGATTCGAACGGCCCACCCGGCCTCGTAACTGGTATAGTTCCGAAAGCCC
>JAYVUQ010000279.1:0-1725 GCA_043787785.1 Bryobacteraceae bacterium | reverse complement strand
TCTTGGTACAACACAATCTAGATCGCCTGCGGGCGTATCAGAGGCGGATAATCTCGGGGGAGGTGGCCGTCGCGAAATACGCTGGCGGATCGATCGAATCGAAGTCGACACTCTTGTATCCTCTAAATTCTCTAGAACGCAATACGGCCCAGTCCGAAGACTAGGCCGTATTCTTTTTTTAAGCCCTGCTTCTTTAAGCAGATACTGCGGTCGGCACCGAAGTTAGCCAACCAAAACGGTCCTCTTGCCGACCCTCTACGATGGAGAAAAACTCCTTCTGGAGCGCCGCCGTAATGGGCCCGCGTTTGCCTGAACCCACCTGGATCCGATCGACTGACCGGATGGGGCTGATCTCCGCCGCCGTCCCGGTAAAGAAGATCTCGTCGGCCAAGTACAGGAACTCCCGCGGAATTGACGTTTCGATCACCTCAAAGCCTTGCGCCCGGGCCAGTTGCGCCACCGTATCCCGCGTGATGCCCGGCAATACCGAATTCGACAACGGCGGCGTGTAGATCTTGCCCCCGCGTACCACGAAGATGTTCTCGCCCGAGCCCTCGCTCACCGTGCCCAGATGGTCGAGCGCAATGCCTTCGGAAAAGCCATTGCCGATCGCTTCCATCTTGATCAACTGCGAGTTGAGGTAATTGCCGCCGGCCTTCGACAAGGCGGGCAGGGTATTGGGCGCAATCCGCTGCCAGCTCGAAACGCACACGTCGACGCCATTTTCCAGCGCCTCCGCGCCCAGGTACTTGCCCCATTCCCAAGCCGCCAAGTAGATTTCCACCGGGTTCTTCAGCGGGTAAATCCCTAGCTCTCCATAGCCACGCAGCGCAATGGGCCGAATGTAGCAGGAGGGCAGTTTGTTCACCGACACCAGTTCCACCATCGCTTCGGCGAGCTCGGTGCGCGTAAACGGCAAGTCCATGCGATAAATCTTGGCGCTATCAATCAAGCGCTGTGTATGTTCTTGCAACCGGAAGATCGCCGGGCCCGTCTTGGTGGCATAGCACCGGATGCCCTCGAAGACCGAGCTGCCATAGCTTACGACGTGGGATAGTACGTGTAGATTGGCGTCTTCCCAGCGAATCCATTGTCCGTTATGCCAGATTTTCTCGGTTGGCTTCATTTCGGTATTATAACCTTAGGAGTTTAGTTTATGATGGTCCGCCGATTTCTAATCATGCTTATTTTGTCGCTCCAAGTTTTGAGCGCCGCCGATAAGAAGGCCGCCCCCAAGCAGCGGGAGTTGAAGCCAGGCTTCACCATGTTTGGCGTCGCTCAGGATATTGAAATGGGTAAAGCGGCGATCAAGGAGATTGAACCTACCATTACGATTCTCGATGATCCCGCCATGACCGCCTACATCAAGCGCCTGGGCGACTCCATCACCAGCAAGATCAAGAATCCGCCTTTTCCTTTCGTCTACAAGATGGTAAACGACCCCCAGATCAACGCCTTCTGCGTGCCTGGCGGCTTTGTCTACGTCAACACCGGCATCCTGATCAACGCCGAGAATGAAGGCCAAGTGGTCGGCGTCATGGGCCACGAAATCGGCCACGCCATCCTCCGCCATAGCGCGAACCAAATGTCCAAGGGTATGCTGCTCCAGGGCTTAGCCACCGCCGGGGCGATGGCGGGTGAGATGAAGGGCGGCATCGTCGGCATGGCCGCGCAGATGGGCGCCGGGCTTGGTGCACAGCTGGGTGCCATGAAGTTCTCCCGCAA
>JAYVUQ010000278.1:0-1859 GCA_043787785.1 Bryobacteraceae bacterium | reverse complement strand
CGTACCGGTCTCCGCACTTACTGGCGCGGGTATAGACGAGCTTCGCGCGCGCATTCACCAGTTAGTCGCGCCTGAAGGCGTGCAGGATGCTGGCTTCCTCACCAGCGTCCGCCACGCCCGCCTCTTAGATGAGGTAGTGTTGGCCCTGGAACGTGCGCATGCCGCCTGCGAAGAGCAAGTGCCGCACGAGATGCTGCTGCTCGACCTTTACTCCGCGCTTACCCCGCTCGACGCCATCACCGGCGCCACCACCGCCGACGACATCCTCAACCGCATCTTCGCTACTTTTTGTATTGGCAAATAGCCCCTCGGGGTGATCAATCACCATTCGGCCAAGGGCGCATCGTGAAATCGTTAGGCTAGTACCCATGATGGAGTTACGTTGGTGGTTGATCCTTAGCCTGACACAGGTTCTATAGTCAGGCCCTATCATGATCGGAGGCGTGCCAGGTTTGGACGTTTCCGGGTGACCACCTTCGCGAGCGGCATTCCCTGCGCCTATGGCATGACGCGCCCCAACGATACGCTCAACCGAATTACAGCGGCGCAGTTACCCGGCCCTACGCTCGACTTTGGCTTCTCCGATATTTACACCGAGTACCGCACCGGCAACGTCATCGGCACGCTTACCAATCCGCCGCTGATCGCTTTCCCGCCCTTGGGCAATCTTCTCTATCAAATAGGAAATCCTCCTCCAGAGCACGCAGGTTCGGCCCATCTTGCGACGCCGGCCCAAAAAACCTAAAGAATTTCCCGTAGGCCGCGATAGTCAATCAGATGAGCCGCCATGAAGCCGAACAGTTGAATACCCTGGGTGACGAAGCCGCCGACCGTGGCGACCGCGCCTTTGCCCGACAGGCCTACACCCGCGCCACCAGCGCTGACCCCGCTTGGAGCGTCCCCTGGTACAAGCTGGGCTTCCTGGCTAAGTACGACCGCCAGTGGGCCGAAAGCCTGCGTTGCAATGCGCAAGCCGCTCGACTGGCGCCCGATAACGATGCCGCCTGGTGGAACCTGGGTATCGCTGCCACCGCCCTGCGCGACTGGAAACAAGCTCGTTGGGCTTGGCACAATGTCGGCATCAGCCTGCCCCCGGGAGAGGGTGATTGTGCCGGCCCCTCCATGCTGGCCGCGGTCCGGTTGAGCTCTTCCCAAGAGGTTGTCTGGGGCGAACGGATTGACCCGGCCCGCATGATCCTCTTGAACGTCCCGCGCCCAGAATCCCACCGCCGCTTCCAGGATGTCGTTCTCCACGACGGCGCACCCAATGGCACGCGGACGATGAACGGCACGGAGCTGCCCATCTTCGATGAACTGGAAGTTTGGGAATCGTCCCGCTTCGTCACCTACGAAGTGGCGCTTCAACTACCCGATGCCGGGGCAAAAGCCGTGCTGGTCGAACTTTGTACGGAGCGCGGCCTGGGCCTGGAAGACTGGTCCACGGCACACGCCGGCGCGCCCGTCGCCGCTATTGCGGCCGAAAGTGAGGTGGCCGTTCACGACGTCCTGGAAGAGTGGGGGCAGCGCGTGCCGGGCGCCGGGATCCGCAGCTAGCTGAAGCGCTTGCGGACCAGAAACCACAGGTTGTGGAAGCCATCGCGCCAGGGGTTGAGTTTAATCTCGCCTAGGCGCGAGCTGTAGGAAATGGAGATTTCTTCAAAGCGGATGCCGGAATGCTTGAGGGCCTCGATTTTGATCTCTTCGCTGAAGGCCATGCCGTCGCTGAGGAGGGTCATTCTTTCGAGGATTTTGCGCCTGAAGACCCACATGCCGCTTTGGGAATCGCGGACCCAACGGAAGTACAGGACGGACATGGCGATGGACAAAATCAGGTTGCCGATTTTGTGTTTGAAGCTCAT
>JAYVUQ010000277.1:0-8361 GCA_043787785.1 Bryobacteraceae bacterium | reverse complement strand
ATGTAGTTGCGGAAGGGCTGATCGGTGCGCGCGCGGCCGGCGCGGTTGGAGAAGAAGCTGTTGGCGATCCAGTCGGTCTGGCGCATATAACCAGCGAGCGCACCGTGGTAGTCGTTGGTGCCGCTCTTCAAAAATACGTTGAACATACCGCCGCCAGAGCGGCCGACTTCCGCGTCGTAAGTGTTGGCCTGCACCTTCATTTCCTGAACGGCTTCGAGAGAGGCGATGATGATGGCGCGGTTGCCCATGTCGGTGATCGGAATGCCGTCAAGCAGATAGTTATTGCCTCGTACCGGGCCGCCGGCGATGGAGATCTGCGAAGAACCAGACTGGTCCTGCATGCGGGCGTAGGCCGGGTTGCCGACCTGCTGCACGTTCGGCGCGAGGCGCGAGAACATGTAGGGGTTGCGGCCGAGGTTCGGCAGGTCGATCATCTTCTGCCGGTCAATCACTTGGCCCTGGGAGGCGGTGGCCGTTTCAATGAGCGGCACTTCTTCAGTGACGTTGACGCTATCGGTGACGGCGCCCACTTCCATCTTCACGTCGACCGTGAGTTGGCTTTGGGTCTCGACCTGGACGCCCTTGCGGCCGTATTTCTTAAAGCCGGGACTTTCGGCGGTCACCGTGTAAGTGCCAGGGATCACCTGGCTGAAAACATACTCGCCCGTGGCCAGCGTAATGGCCGCCCGGACTTCGCCCGTGCCTTCGTTCAATAGAGACACCTTGGAGTTCGACAGCACACCGCCGCCGGCGTCTGCGACTATGCCGCGGAGGCCACCATAAGTGGACTGTGCCCAGGCGCAAGTGCCAAGACAAAAAGCGAGAGTAAATAAAGCTTTGAAGCTTAACCTCATACCAGTTTCCCCTGTTCAGATTGAGTGACGCGCTCAGGGCGGAGAGCGCTGCGGCCCGAAGGCCATCTGCAACAGAGCAGCTTGGGGAAGTGTGCGGGGAGGCTGTTTTGGCACCAAGACAACCTCGGGCACCCCAAGTTGAGCGGTGAGGCTCGCTTTCCGTATTGTAGGTCTGAAGGCCTTCCGCAGACTAGCGAAATATCGCTGATAGATTTATTTGATGAGCTTTTGGCTCAAATTTCACCTGATGCTCAAACAACTTTTGTTCTTTTTCGACCGTGATCTTACCTTGCTGGCGAAGGAAGTGGGGCTTTACGCGAACGACGAGTGGGTATGGGCGTTGGCCCCCGGCATCCTCAATTCCGGTGGAACCCTGGTGCTCCACTTGTGCGGTAACTTGCGCCATTACATTGGCTTCCAACTTGGTGGCATCGACTACCAGCGGGACCGCCCGGCCGAGTTCTCGGTGCGCGGCCTTCCGCGCGCGGATCTGCTCGAGCGGATTGAGGTGGCGCGACAAGCGGTGGCCACGCTCGCCACGCTGGACAGCGCGCGTCTGGACGAGACTTTTCCGGAAGAAGTGTTGGGCTTTCCAATGACCGTCGGCTTTTTCCTTATCCACTTGAATGGGCATCTGCGCTATCACACGGGGCAATTGAACTACCACCGCCGGCTGCTCGCCTGAGCATAGTTCGTAAACAATTAACCGGTTCCCAACAGCCCACTGCTATTTTTCCTGTCCTTTTTCCTCGCTCGATTCCGCTAAGAAAAGAAGAGACAGTTCGTGAATTCAAGTACCACCACCATAGGGAGGTCATATGCCCGGGTTTCGCTTCACTCTTCTCCTCTTCGGTTTCGCGGCGGTCGCTTTTTCGCAACAGGACGCTCGCTTCGATCAACGTGTGGCTAACGCCGCCCAGACGATTCAGCACTTGGAGCACCTGGCCTTTTGGCAGGTTGCGCTTACGATTGCTGTCGCGGCCATCGGCTCGGCGGTATCGGTGATCCAGGGTATCGAGCGCGGGTGGAGTAAGCTCACCACGGTGGCCCTGGGGGCACTGATCACGGTGCTCACCGCCGTGACGGCGAATTTGTTTCCCGCCGATTTCCGCGCCATCAACAAGTCAATCGTCACCATGCGGAAGATCCACCTCGTACTCGAGGATCTGCGCGACGACATCAAGAAAGCCACGGATCCGGTAGATAAGACCGGGGCCATTGCCAAATTCGGACAAAAGTATACCGAGTTCATTACGACGGAGGAAAAACTCCTGGGTCAGACGGCCAGCGTGAACCTGGTGGGAGCCGCCTATGCCGCCGAAGAATCTCAGCCGGCCTGGGTTCGGAATCCACCGCCGGAATTAAAGGGGACCCTGTTTTTTTCGGGTGTCGGCAAAGGGGCTAGTTACACTCAGGCCCAGGATGCCGCGATCCGCAACGCCGGGGAGGCAGCCGCGTCCCGCGTCAGTGGCCAGAAGAAGGGCTTGAGCCCCGCGCTCGCAACCGCGGTTGCGGACTTTGTGGTGAAAACGGCCGCCGTCGCTGACACCTATTACGTGCGCGACCCCACCACGCGCGAATATGTGTTCCACGCGCTTCTGCGCGTGAGCGCCGACATCAAGGACCTCGACTTTGCCAGTCTTCTGCCGCAAACTGCACTGGAGCCGATGCTGAAATTCAACTCCCTGCTGGTAAACGAAGATGGTGGCCATGGGCCGACCTTGTGGACTTTCGACATCTTCGTCAACAAAATCAAAAAGGCCACGCTAGTTTCCCGCAGCTATGACAATAAAGGCGAACCCAATCCAATTCTGGTGTGGCCTTCGGTGGCTCTACCGAAAGATGGCGTCGTCAATATTGAAATTCGCGGTTTTCGGCCCGACAAGCCTTCGGTGACAGTGACCGGCATGGCCACCCTCGCGCCCAACTCGACACAAGTTATCAAGACCCGCAACTTCATTCCGTTGCGCGGCAGCTTCGATTTCAGCCTCTCGGCCATTAAATAGGGCCGAAATCGCCCACCTGAGGCCGCATTGGCCTGCGCCCGTTAACTTGTTACGCCCGATGCACACGCCAGCGCGCGCAGGGCCGATAATGGGAAGGTGATGGCCCTCATCCTACTTCTGGCGCAGGACCTGGCCCCTGGCCTCCCCGCGCCCCGTGCCGCCGAGACCGTGCTCGCCGTCCCGCGCATCGGGGCCATCGACTTCTATGGCCTCCACAAGCTGCTTGCCGAGCGGCTTCTGCGCGAACTGAAAGTGAAAGAGGGCGACCTGCTGCCCAACTCTCGCGTGGACCTGGAAGAGAAGCTCGAAGACCTCGATGGCATCGTTGGCGCGCGAGTCGAAGCCGTTTGTTGCGTTAGGCCCGGCCAGCCCATTCTCTACGTGGGCGTGGAAGAAAAAGGCTCGGTCCACTTTGAGGTACGCCCGCCGTTTGAAGGCTCCGGTGTGCCCACGCTGCCGGCCGATGTCACCAGCGCTTACCGGCAATTGATTGAGGCCATGGCGGGGGCGGTGCGCAAGGGCGAGTCGGCTGAGGATTGGACCCGCGGACACTCGCTGCTGGTAGATGAGACCAGCCGCGGCTGGCAACTGCGCTTGCTGCAAATTGCGGACCCGAACCTGCCCGCGCTGCGTCAGGCGCTCAAAGATGGCGACGAAGAAGAGCGCGCGATTGCCGCCTATACCATTGGCTACGTCACCGATAAGCGCGCCGTCATCAACGACCTGCAACTCGCCATGCGCGACCCCGGCGCCAAAGTGCGCGAGAATGCCCTGCGCTCCTTGGCCGCCTTCAGTGTCCTCGCCCGGCGCGAGCCATCGCTTGAAATGCAGGTGCTGCCCACGTGGATCGTCGAAATGCTCCACTCGCTCGATTGGAGCGATCGCCAGCAAGCCATGCAAGTGCTGCTGACCCTCTCCGAAATTCGCGACCCCAAGCTGATGGCCCTGCTGCGCGAACGTTCGCGCGACACGCTGGTGGAGATGGCGCGTTGGAAGCACCTGCCGCATGCCCTGCCCGCCTACGTCCTGCTGGGCCGCGCTTTCGGCATGGCCGAAACCGAGATTGAGCGCACCTGGGCCGCCGACGAACGCGACAAGACCATCGCCGCTATCTTAAAAGCGAAGAAATAAGGTCTTTCACCTCGCCCGGCAATAGGTCCGTTGGCGTCCAGCCCTTTAGGTGAACCTGGGCTTGCCGCAAGTGCCAACGCGACCGCGGCTTTTCGTCCGGCGGCCCCAGAGCTTCGAGGAAAATATAGGCATCCGGCTGCAGCAAGTCGAGGATGCGGTTCGACTCAATAATCCAGTTGCCGCTGGCCAGGTCCGGCAAATTGGCCATCGAACACAACCAAGCCTTGCGAGCCCCAGCCCGCCGGAAGCGTTCCGTATCGCCCGATTCATGCAAGTGCGCGTGCGGCGTCACCTTCAGCACACTCCAGCCCAGGTGAGCCCACTCGCGCAGCATCGCGCAAATCAACGTCGTCTTGCCGGCATTGCGCGCGTTGCTGCCCACCACCACGATCACTTCAACTTGCTCAGGTTGGCGAGTTGCTTCAGGTATTGAGGCAACGGCCGCGCCGGTGTGCCCCACACCGGTTCGCCCGCCCGCACAATCTTCTTGCTTAAGATGCCCGCGCCCGAGCCGATAATCGCTCGCGACTCAATGCGGGCTCGTTCCCCCACGCCCACCTGGCCGCCGATCACGGCATAGTCGCCCACCGTCACGCCGCCCGCAAAGCCCGTCTGCGCGGCGATCACCACGTGCTTGCCGATCTGGCAGTTGTGCGCGATATGCACCAGGTTGTCGAGCTTGGTGCCGTCCCCAATGCGGGTGACGCCCAAGGCTGCGCGGTCAACGCAGGTGTTGGCGCCAATCTCCACGTCATCGCCCAATTCCACCGTACCCACCTGCGGAAACTTTTCATAATGGTCTGCCGCAAAGACAAAGCCGAAGCCGTCGGCCCCAATCACCGCGCCCGCATGCAACACCGCCCGCGCGCCGATCCGGACGCCGTGATAAAGAGTGACGTTCCCGTAGAGCCGGCTGCCCGCGCCCAGCACGCTGCCGACGCCAAGGCGGCAATGGGGGCCAATGCGGCAGTCGTCACCGATCACGACGCCGGCTTCGACGATCGCGAAGGGGCCGATGCTCACACCTGCGCCCACGCGGGCGGCGGGCGATACTTGCGCCGTAGGGTCAATGCCCGCGGCCGGGGCCGGCACCGGATACAGCCAGTGGAGCACTTGGGCAAATGCGACCCGCGGCTGCGGCACGCGGATCAGTGCTCGGCCTTCCCGTGGCGGGCAATCCAAAGGCCCTAGAACGCAACCGGCGTTCGATCCCTGCGCCTGTGCGGCACTACCGGCGAACGCGATCTCACGGGCGCCGGCGCTATCGAGCGTCGCCGCCCCCGTCGGCGTCCAATCGCCCGGGCCATCCAAGGGTGCGCCAAGGCGCGCCGCCATCTCGTCAATTCGCATGCTCTCTTCATCATAGAGGGCACTATCATAGAGAAGCATGGCCATCGATCCTTCGGCGCAAGTGGCGTCCACCGCGCGCATCCACCCTGACGCCGAAATTGGCCCCCAATGCGTCATCGGTGAGTACTGCATCATCGAAAGCGACGTCCGCCTGGGCCGCGCCAACCGGCTGGAACCCTATGTCTATGTGAAGCGCTTTACCACCCTGGGCGACGAAAACGAAATCTCGGCCGGCGCCGTCCTGGGCACCGATCCCTTCGACAAAGCCTTCACCGGTGAGCGCAGTTACCTTACGCTGGGCCATCGCAACCGCATTCGCGAGCATTGGACCATCTCCCGCGGGACGAAACCCGGGAGCCTCACCCGCCTCGGCGACGACAACTACATCATGGGCTCCGGCCACATCGCCCACGATTGCGAAATCGGCAATGGCGTCGTCATCGCCAGCAATACGCTCGTGGCGGGCTACGTCCATATTGGAGACCAAGCTTTCTTGTCAGGCGGTGTGGTGGTGCATCAGCAATCGCGTATCGGGCGCAATGCGATGGTGGGCGGCAACAGCCGCGTCAATCTCGACTTGCCCCCTTTCTTCCTCTACGCCGGTTTCGACGCCCGGCCTACCGGCCTAAACGCCGTCGGCCTGCGCCGGGCTGGGTTCGCGAAGGAGCAGATCAACGGGCTGAAACTGGCCTACGCGCTGCTGTATCAAAGCGGGTTATCGCGCGAAGAGGCGCTCGGCCGATTGGACGCACTCCCCATGGGCAGCGAACTGGCCGCCTTCATCCGGGCCAGCAAACGCGGCATCGCTCGCCCCGAAGCGTAGGTATACGCAAAACACCTGAGTTTGGGATAGGTGAGAACCGCACTCTAGCTCTTGATTCACCTGGGTACTGGTCAATTCGGTAAAAGCCCTATTACCTGCGGACAAATCCGTCGAACTAACTTTTATGTCTGCCAAGTTGATCGTCGGTATTCTGAACATCCGCAGTAGCTACGTACAGAACTCGGATACGCCCGCCGAAAATGGCGCGCATGATACGGTGCAGTGGTGGCTGGAGCCGGGGCAAGCATGGCGCATCCGCACTTTCGCCGCTGACCACGACATTCATGTCGATTGGGTGGGCGATGGCGAGCCCAGCGACCTGATTCACTACATTGAGGACAACTACGACGGCTTGCTCGAGCGCCTTGAAGTGATCGATATCCCCAACATGCACGACGAAGCGCAATCGGCGCGGCTACTGCGCAAGGCCGGGCTCGAACACAATCTTGAACTGGCCCCCGATGGGTTCGCCTACTGGAACCCCGACGGCGGCGTCTACCAGACCTTGTAACCGCTAAGTCTGCTTGGCTTCCAAAGCCTGCCAACGTTCATAAAGCGAATCGCGCGCCTTCTCCGCCGCCGTCAGATCGGTAAAGACCGTGGCCAAGGCTAGCGCGTCACCGGAAGCAGCCGCCGCTTCCATCTCTGCGCGCCTAGCTTCCACAGCCGTTTCGGCTTCCAGAATCCGCGCCTCCATGGCTTCCCATTCACGCTGATCCTTATACGAGAGCTTCTTCTTCGACGGCTCAGGAGCCTGCGCGGGGGCAACCTGCGCCGCCTGGGCCGCCTGCTTCGCCTTTTCCTTTGGCGTCTGCTGGGATTGTTCCCATTGGGTGTAATCGGCGTAAAGGCCGGACGCGCCATCGCCGTTGAGGCCCAACACGCGTGTCGACACCCGGTCCAGCATGTAGCGGTCGTGCGTCACTAACACCACGGCGCCGGGGAACTCGAGCAGGCTCTCCTCCAAGGTTTCGAGCGTCGGGATGTCCAGGTCGTTGGTGGGTTCGTCCAGCAGCAGCAGATCGGCGCTTTCGAGCATCAGACGCGCGATGTGGACGCGGGCCTTTTCTCCCCCCGACAGTCGGCCCACCGGCTGGTCCAGTTGTTCGACGGGAAACGAGAAGCGCTTGGCCCAGGGTGCCACGTGGATCGGCCGACCTTGGTACATCACCGAATCGCCGTGCGGGCACAAGGCGCGTCGCAGGGGCAGGGCGGGGTCGAGCTTTTCGGCGCGATTCTGGGCGAAGTAGACGATTTTAAGCAGGTCCGCCTGCTTCATGGTCCCTTCGGCCGGGGGCAAGTCGCCCATCAGAATGCGCATCAGCGTCGTTTTGCCGCTGCCATTGGGGCCCACCAGGCCGAGGCGCACACCCGGACCCAGGACAAAGTCGAGGCCGCTGAAAAGGCGATTGCCCCCGATTTCTCCGGCCAGATTCTCGGCTTCAATCAGCCGTTTGGTCTTGCGTTCGGAGGCCGTAAAGTCGATGCCGACGCGCTGGGCGGTACGCTGGCGGGCGGTGACATCGGCCAGTTCGCCGATGAATTCGTGGGCCGTATCGATACGCGCTTTGGCCTTGGTGGTGCGAGCTTTGGGCCCCCGGCGAAGCCACTCCACCTCGGTGCGCACGCGCGACGCCAAGGAGTCGCGTTGGCTCTCTTGCGCCACCAGGAAGTCGGCCTTGCGCTCGAGAAATTCGCCGTAATTGCCCTTCACCAGGAAGAGCCCGCCGGGATAGGCCGGCGCCAGTTCGGCGACGTGCGTGGCCACGTTTTCTAGGAAGTAGCGATCATGGGTGATGATCACCGACGCGAAGCGCGCCCCGGTGAGAAGTTTTTCGAGCCATAGGATGCCGGCCAGATCCAAGTGGTTGGTAGGTTCGTCCAGCAGCAGTAATTCGGGCTCCGAAGCCAAGGCTTCGGCAATCGCCAGGCGCTTGCGCCAGCCGCCCGAGAGCGTCTCCACCGGCGCATCGTTGTCGGCGAAACCGACGCGGCTTAAGATGATTTGCCGCTCGTACTCAAGCTCGTCGCCCGGCATCGCCGCCTCCATCACCTGGGAGACGGTTACCCCAACGGGGAAGGCCGATTCCTGGATGACGTAGGCGAGCCGCGAGTTCTTCCGGCAGGAAACTTCGCCCGAGTCCACGTCCATTTTACTGGCGAGGATTTGGAGAAAAGTCGATTTACCAGCCCCATT